>JAZGGT010000096.1:0-17675 GCA_036480555.1 Bacteroidales bacterium
GTATGGTGCGAAAGCGAACCCGGGAAAGGATCCAGTTTCATCGTTGCCTTCAAGAAAAGCCAGTAATTCTCCCCTACAATACATCAATAATCACAGAAACTGCCAGCAACAGATCTGTCAGCAGCACGGTCATTACATTGGAGCCGAGTGCAGGTATCATTTTGCCAAGATCATCACCATGCCTGATGGCCGTCATAGCCGCTTTTATCCCAAGTGGCATAGGCAACAGTGCGATGTAGACCCAGTACGATGAAATTCCAAGGATAGGAACCAGCACGATAATTCCGAAGCTGGCGAACATACCGGCTGTATAGATATAAGAAGCGCCTTTCAGACCAAAACGGATTACCAGGTGTTTCCTGCCACCTTCCTTATCTGCCTCATGATCAGGAAACTGGTTGATTAACAGGAGCAATGAAGTAAGTATCCCCGGGGGGATGGATATCCATATGACCTCTCTCGGAAAAAGGCCATCAACAGGCATACCCGGCATACCAGTCATGGCTACGTAGGTTCCGAGCACTACCATTGTTCCCAGGGCAAGTCCTGCAAACAATTCTCCCAGTATATATTTTGCGAGAAAATTGGTATAAAACAAAACAGAAAAGGCACCGGCAATGGAAAAAACAAATACCATCCAGTGTGAAATGAAGCCAAAGTAAAAGCCGATGGCCCCGGCGATAAGGAGGGTTATAATCCCAACTGTCTTGACATTTTCAGGCCGTGTATTGCCGGCTTGAATCATGCCGCTGCCCCCGCTGAATGGTGTACGGTTTGTATTAAAATCTATTTTTGTTTTGAAATCAGAGTATTCGTTGAAAAGGTTTACCGACACATGTGAAAGCACCACCCCGATGACAAGCATCACTGCATGAAGCCAGTTAATGCTTGATCCGGAATCCTGCGGATACTTGACCGAGAATGCAATGCCAATGACAACGAGAAATACAGCAAGGATAAGGAAAGGGGCACGGATCTGCGCCATCCATGTTTTAAAGAAATTGTTGCTCATAAGAATAATAAGGATTATGGTTGTTCAAGGCTGTAAACATAAAAAAATAAGTCAAGACTGCGAAATCGGATGAATAAATTCTCAAGCATCCAGTAAAAGCAACTTGAATCCTGGCTTGTTAAAGTATTGCATGGCCTCTATCCATCGTGCCGTATAACCAATGATATAACCGCCGCCGCCGGAACCGCACAGCTTTAGGGAAAAGAGGCCGGATTGAAGGCCATACTGCCAAATCCGGTGAAAGGTCTGGGGGATCATCCTTCGAAAACTGGTATATTGCATTTCAGAAAGCCTTTGCATGTTCGCCGATAACCTGGAATCAGTCTCCAGAAGCAAATCGATATTCCTTTCAATGAGCGGGATCATACTGTCATTGATCATCTCCAGAAAGCCGGGTTCCTGTATGCGTGACTTGAAATATTCTATCATGGGACCAGTCATGCCGGGACTACCTGTATCCAGGAGAAAAAATCCGGTACCGGGTGGGGAAGCTGGCATATTCACTGGATAGGCAACATCCCCGTCAAACAGGATTGGTTTATTCAAATAACAACAAAGTGGATCTATTCCTGAACTGGTACCATGATAATATGATTCAATCCGTCCCAGGATCCGTCTTAACCTGGTAAAATCCTGTGATCCAATCCGGCTGCTTCCTGATCCAAACTCATCATAGATAGCGGCTACGAGGGCTCCGGAACTGCCGGCACCGTATGCCTCAGGAATGGAGGAATGAAAGAAGAGTCCCCCAATTACCTGTTCCATAAAACGGCCGATATCGAATTCATCCGGCAGATTCCCGGCTGCCTGCAACTTCTCCAGGTATTGCAGGAGACCCAGGAGGTCATCATTTGACCTCAGGGCATGGGTCTGCCCGGGCTGCTTACCAGATTCCACAGGTTCTTCCTCTTTTTCGGGCATTTCAAGCATGCCCGAGAATTTCCTGAATGGCAGTACGAGGGCCTTTGATCCTAAGATAATGGTATACTCCCCGAATAATAATATTTTGCCAGTGAATTCCTTTGACATTTCAAATATTCAGGATGACAGGGTCTGCAGGGTCCTGCCACCTTTAGTAATTCTCTTCTCTTACCTGCATATATGCCAGTGGATGCTGGCAGGCCGGACAATTCTCCAATGCCTTTTCAGATTCATACACATAACCGCAATTAATGCACTTCCACCAGACTTTCCCGTCTTTAATGAATACCTTGTCTTCTGATATATTCTGAAGGAGTTTCAGGAAACGCCGTTCATGTTCGGCCTCTACCCTGGCGATCATTTTATACGCAGTGGCCACTTCGGGAAAACCTTCTTCCTTTGCCGTCTCTGCAAAAGCGGGATACAATATTGTCCATTCTTCATTTTCCCCCTCGGCAGCAGCCTTCAGGTTTTCTGCAGTCGTACCGATCTTGCCGGCAGGATAAGCTGCCGTTATTTCGGTCATGCCTCCCTCCAGGAATTTAAAGAATCGCTTGGCATGTTCTTTTTCCTGGTTTGCAGTCTCCTGAAAAATGGCAGCAATCTGCTCATAGCCTTCCTTCTTCGCTACTTTGACGAAAAACTCATAACGGTTTCTGGCCTGGGACTCGCCTGCAAATGATTTTAACAGGTTTTGTTCAGTTTTGGTTCCTTTCAATGATTTAGACATGGTTTTGCTTAATTTATTTGTTATAATTCAATAAAATCTTCCTTTTCTGTTCCACAAACGGGGCAAACCCAATCGTCAGGCAGATCTGCAAAAAGGGTTCCCGGATCAATGCCGTTCGAAGGATCTCCATCCTGTTCATCATAAACATACCCGCATGCCGTACACTTGAATTTTTTGAATTTTGATGATGCTTCCTTCTTCTCAAGTAATGATTTATCCACGTAAGTGGGTGCATTCTTTGGCGCCAGGCCTTTTTTAACCTCCCTGTAATGCAGATAGGTTATAGGCTCCATGCTGTCGTCGACCACTTCAGATTGGACCAGTTCACCTATGAACAGCCAGTGGGTCCCTACATCGTGTGTCTGGACCACCTTGCATTCAAGGAATGCAATGGCTTCATCCAGCACAATGGGGACTCCGGTTTCCCCGTACTGTACACGCATTCCTTCTAGCTTGTCAAAATCCCGGCCGCTTTTATATCCAAACCGGCCAAAAATATCTGCAGGCGTATCCTGGTGTAATACGGAGACCGAAAATGCTCCTGATTCTTTAATAAATTCAGCAGTATAATTGTCTTTATTACAACAGGAGGCAAACCTGGCTGGTGATGAGGTCACCTGGAATACAGTATTGGAAATGAATCCGTTCCCCCGGTTTTTACCCCCGGAACAGACAACATAGAGTCCGTAGGAAACCTTAAATAATGCTTCAAAATTTATCATTTTACAAGATTATTTTACTCATTTACTTCCGGACTTTAAAATAATACAATAATTGTCTTTTACCCGGCCAATGCCATATGTTTTTAAGCTATAAAAGACGGTCAAATTGACAATTCTTCCGGACCCGCTCCCATCCTGTCGTCCAGCCATTGTTCCTGGTAGCAATATCCCAGTAATTCATCCATGATGAAAGCCAGTACTTTTTCCCTTTCGTATCCTGGATAGATCAAATGGACATTCGGACCAGCATCAAGGGTAAAGGCAACAGATATACCTTTTTCTTTCCTGAACTGCTGTATACGTGATAAAACCTGGAGCGTGCCAGGTTTCAGCAGCAGAAAGGCAGGATCAGAACTCATCATCAGGCCATGAAGTGCAAGTGCTTCATTTTCTGCAATCTGGATAAAAGTCTTTATGTCATTCCCGATGATAGCCATGCGTAAGTCTATGATGTTTTCCCTTGCCTGCAGATACCTGCCACCTGCATAGGGATGATCGTCCATAAGGGCATGCCCCTGGCTGCTGGATACGGATTTTTTATCCGGACTGATAATCAGGACTGCATCGCAGAGAGATGTAAATGCGGGACCAACATTGTCGGCCAGCGGGGTGGCAAATTCATCCGAGGTATGCTCAATGCCTTCCAGCTTACCCCAGGTAACAAATCCCCCGTAGACCGACCTGGCCGCACTTCCCGAACCCAGCCTGGCCATGTAAGAAGCCTTCCTGTAGAAATCCTCATCCTTGGAACCGTCCAGGATAATCCGTTCAATGGAACAAATTCCCAGTGCGAGTGCAGCCATGCTGGAAGCCGAGGATGCTATTCCGGAGGAATGGGGGAAGGTATTCCGGCTTTTTATCCTGATGTTACAAGCGCATAGAAAAGGAAAATAGGAACTGATATTCCGGAGGTATCCCCTGATCCTGGATTCAAATGCCTCGTTTTGTTCTCCCTCAAAGGAATATTCCAGCTCCTGCTCATTTCCGGCATGTTTCCCGACTGTTAAATTCATCTCAGTATAGGAATTACTGAGTGTAAAACTCAGGGAAGGATTGGCAGGGATCTGCACAGGCTTTTTTCCCCAGTATTTCACAAGGGCGATATTGGAGGGACTCCTCCATGTTGATTTGAGTATCCCCATGCTTCCGGGGATTTGCCCCAGGGCCTGGTCCAGGTATTTTTGATGAAGTCCACCGCTCATCTTTTCAGGCTTTAACCATTTTATGATAGGGAATGACTGCCTCCATCCCCTTTGCAGAAAAATATGCTTTCACCCTGGGCCATTCCTGATGCATGGTGATCATGACAAAATCACCGCCCCAGGCCCCCAGGGATTTTACCCCGGCATGATAATCCTGGAAAAGTTCCTGCTTCACCGGCGGCAATCCAAGAATATGGGACAGGATATTCTCATGTTCTCTCATCAGGTCCTCAAATTCATCCAGTTGCCCGGTCCGGCAGAGCTTCTCCGTAATAGCGGATATATTTGAAATATCCTTCTCCATGACCAGGGCTTTGTTCAGGTAATTCCTTATACTTGATGCACTATCCTGTTTCCTGCCGAGATAAACGAATGCCAGTTGCTTATGGAAAGGTGGCAGAAAATCTATGGGTTTATACCTGGGGTTGATATCCCCCGTCCTGTATAGCAATGGCTGATCTGACCTGGCGCAGGCTATGTCATAACCCGATCCGCCGGACACCGACCCGGAGAGGCGAAAAGGATCAATCCCTGCCCACCAGGCAATATTCGAAATCAGCGAAGAACTACTCCCCAGTCCCCATTCAATATCAAACTCAATCTCCGAAACCACCTCTTTTCCCTTCAACCACTCCGTATCACCCCTTATCTCTGAGGCAGATTTCAGTACCTGGACTAATTTCTTTGCCTTGTCCGGTTCATCTGTATGAATGACCTGCCAGCTGTCCGGATCTATCTCACAATCCATCCATGGCTTTGAAACCACCTTTGTCTTCCATAAAAGGGTCCCTGCCCGGTCAATCTCCTTAACCGTAAGGGACTGTCCCAGGACTGTAGGTACAGCGAGGGACCAGGCCCCGTGCAGGACCAGGTATTCTCCTGACAGCATTAATTTTCCGTTGGAACGGAACCGTTTCCCTGATTTTTCCATGGCTACAGAGACCTCCTTAACTGTATCAGATAATCCTCAACCGCCCTGTAGGACACATCCTTATCAAGGAAGTACCTGGTGGCTGTTTCCATTTCATTCACTGTGGCCCCAAGGCTATTGAGGATATTGGACAGGTGCATCTGCATATGCCCTTTCTGAATACCTGAAGTCACCAGTGACCATATGGCCGCAAAATGATTGGCCATGCCGGCTGCTGCAGTTATCTGCATCAATTCACCGGCATCCGGAAAACCCAGCAGTTCCATTGAAAGGCGTGCCAGCGGATGCGCCCCTGTCAATCCACCTACCGTCCCGATGGCCATAGGAAGGTGGAGCGAATAGGTAAAAACCCCCCCGGAAAGTTCGATGCCGGTAAGGCTGCTGTATTTTCCCTCCCTTGAAGCGTAGGCATGGCCGGCGGCTTCTATGGCTCTGTAATCATTACCGGTAGCCAGTACCAATGCATCCACACCATTGAAGATCCCTTTGTTATGCGTGACAGCACGGTAAGGATCATGGCTTGCAATATTTACAGCTTCTTTGAATTTTCGGATAAACTCGCCAGCCGTCAGTCCCACTCCCATACCTGCAAATTCTTCCTCTGGACACTGAACCTTGCAGGAAACAATGCATTCCGGCG
The DNA here is from genome assembly GCA_036480555.1 of Bacteroidales bacterium. Taxonomy (GTDB): domain Bacteria; phylum Bacteroidota; class Bacteroidia; order Bacteroidales; family SM23-62; genus SM23-62. The sequence goes on from JAZGGT010000096.1 coordinate 6,159, forward strand.
TGTGGTTCGACAGAATGGCCATGGTGATTTCCAGGTCGTACTCATCAATCAGTATACCCTGTTCATGGAAAAACTCCGGCAATAATCCTGCAAATGCTTCGAGACAGGTATTGATGAAATTCGCACCCATTGAATCTGCCGTTTCAAAAATTGCCTCAAGTTTGAAGTGTCCCGGCATTCCTGGCGCCATATCATGGATCTTTACAGATTTGATCCCCCCTCCCCTTTTTCTCATGTTTTCTGTAAGATGGGCAGTGTGTTCGATCAGGTATCTTTCAAGGTCCTCCTCCTGATCCAGCAACAGGTCCCGGCTTACTTTCCATTTGAAATAGACATGTCCAGGCTTGGCGGTAGAGATCACTTCCGTCTGAAAGCCACCCCTTGTAAGCCAGAACTTGGCACTTTTTGAGGCTGCTGCAACCACTGAACTCTCCTCTATTACCATAGGCAGGATATAGAGTCTGTCATTGATCAGGAAATTGGGTGCGAGCCCGAATGGCAGGCAATAATTACTTACCGTATTTTCACTGAATTCTTCAAGGATACGCTGTACCTCGGGATCCCTGTGCCAGAAACCGGCCAGTTCCCGGGCAAAGGCTTCAGGATCTGAACTGAGTTTAGAGGCCATTTCGATCTTCTCTTCCCTGGATAGTCTGGAAAATCCTGAAATGGGTTCAGTTCCATCCATGCTCAATCAAATTTAGGGGTTAGGTATGCTTCCGCCAGCTGCCATCCTTTCACCTGGTATGCAAGGTATTCCTGCAGTGATTCATAGTTTTCCCTGGCATGCATCAAAAATCCGCTGGCCTGTCCGTATATGGCCGGCAAACTGGACTTTTTAACGAGGTAAAAACCATCCAGAAATGTTTTAATGCCACCTGAAATAATTAATTGCCGGCACAATATTTCCGTTTCAGTGTCGAAGATATGGTTAACCATATCAACCATTTCCTCCGCGGTATGACCCAGGGATGTTAAAGGTTCATAAACAGCCTTCATGGCAGGCGCACTGCGGGCCAGCTCCACCAATGCAAAATTGCTGCCCCCAAATGCCGCAAATTCAATTGCCTCCAGGGGCAGTTTCAGCAGTGCGCGAAGGCTCTCCGGCCCCATTCCCTGTCCCACTTCCTTGACAATGACCCTGAAATCCGTTTGATCCAGCAGTCTTTTAATTGTAGCTATAGGTGCACTCCTGAAATGGTCTCCCTCGGGCTGGCACCATTCCTGTAATGGATTCACATGAACAACCAGTCCATCTGCCTGCAGCCTGTCCAACAGGGAGAGTATCCTTTCAAGGCTATTCGACTCGATGAGTTCTTCAATCTGGGCGATGCCCAGATTTGCGTATAAGGGATAATCATCTCCAATGATCGGCCTGACATTAAAATCCTCAAAATAGGTATCATCATCCATGATAATACGGCATGAACCCAGTCCCATGCCAAAGCCGAATTCATGACATGCCCTGGCCAGGTTCCTGTTGATTATGCCGGCCATCTTTGTACCGCCGGTCATGCTGCTGACCCAGACTGGGATATTCAGTTTTTTTCCAAGGAAATCAAAAGGCTCAGGGGAACCGCCTGGATGTGGATTGAGCAGGGGTTCGTAATCAAACCGGTCATCTAATGTGTTTATAAGGGTTTGTGAATCCAGGGCAAGATCAATATGGTCTTTTTTTCGCTCTTCCATATAAATAAATTTAGGTAAGCTATACACCCAGTTTCCGGGAAATCACCAGCCTGAGTATTTCCGAGGTTCCCTCGCCTATCTGCAATAGACGCTGGTCACGGTAGAAGCGCTCGATGGCTGCACCCTTGATCAGTCCGTATCCCCCGTGGATCTGTAGGGACTCATCAGCCACCTCCCTGGCAATCTCTGAACAATACAGTTTGGCAATGGCTGCTTCCCTGCTAAAAGGTTTGCCCTCATCCTTTAACCAGCAGGCCTTATAAAGTGTATTCCTGGCCAGTTCAATTTTCATATCCATATCTGCCAGCTTGAAACCAATGGTTTGGAACTTCGAGATCGGGCGTCCGAACTGTACCCTTTTCTTCGCATAATCCATGGCTGCTTCGAATGCCCCCTGTGCAAGTCCCAATCCCATGGCTGCAATGGAAAGCCTTCCTCCATCCAGTATTTTTAGCATGATCTTGGACCCCATGCCACGCTCCCCCAGCAGGTTGGCTTCCGGTACCCTGCAATTATCAAAAAATAATTTTGCCGTATCGATGGCCCTCCACATCATCTTATTATGGATCTTCTCAAAGGAAAATCCCTCTGTGTCCTGTTCTACCAGGATGGTGGACAATTCCTTCCTGCCATTGTTTTCTCTCGTAACAGCCTGGACGGTTAAGCCTGCAGATATTGGCGTAGAGGCATTTGAGATGAACATTTTCATTCCATTGATCACCCAGTCACCATTCTCCAGCACAGCCGTGGTTTGGGTCCCCTGTGAATCTGATCCGGCCGTTGGTTCGGTCAATCCAAATGCCCAGAGTTTTTTCCCGGTGGTAAGCTGTGGCAGGTACTTGTCTTTCTGGGCTTCTGTGCCAAAACCGGCAATGGGACCGATGCCCAATGAGTTGTGTGATGCCACAACGCCAGCCTGGGAGCTATCCACACGAGCCAGTTCTTCAACAGCTATGATGTAAGACAGGGTATCAAGACCGGCCCCTCCATATTTCTGCGAAAGGTTGATCCCGAAGAGTCCCAGTTCCCCCATCTTATTTGAAAGGTCAACAGAAAATATCTCCCTTTCGTCAAGTTCGGCTGCAACGGGTGCGATTTCCTTCTCTGCAAAGTCTCTCACTTTCATTCGTAGAGACTCATGTTGTCCGTTTAATATCGGCATGGTTTCATAAAAGCTTAGACAAAAATAATAATTATTCTATTGCTATGATAGGTTTATTCAATTCTACCTGGTCACCAGGATTCATCAAAACACGGGTGACTTTTGCCCTCCTGGGTGCCAGGATGTTGTTCTCAGTTTTCATGGAATCTATAACCAGTAAAATATCTCCTTTCGAAATAGTATCCTTCTCTTTTACATTGATCTTAACGATTTTGCCATACATCGGAGATACAATCATATTCTCATTACGTTCTTGCCGGTCGGAAGATCCCATGATGGCAGGTTGTTCAGGCAAGGCATCCCTTCGTTTAAAAATAACTTTAAATCCCTGGTATTCAACAACTTCTTCACCTGTTGCCAATGGAGCATAGAAGACTGTCCCGGACTCTCCATCAAGGAGAAAACTGAGCTTGCCGCCCTCTTTCCTGACCCCGGATACAACATATTCATTTTCCCGGTACCAGAACCTTAGCATCTGCCTGTCAATGAAAAGTATTTTGATACTCTCTTTCTCACCCCCCATTGTAAATTTTAGCCTGGCTATCTGCCGCCAGTAACCGACAGTATGCCATGGTGAAAGACTATTTTTTGCCTGATGTCTCGAATTCCCGGCCATTAAGCTACCAGCCAGAAAAGCACTTACATAAAAAATATGATCAATCGCGGTCACCCTGCGGTTAATAGCTTTAGTCAGGTGTTTCAGCCTGAGATCACAATAGCGGGTGGAAATCCGGTTTTGTATATAGTCGTCATCCTGCAGGATCTCCTGCAGGAAAATAATATTGGTCTGTATCCCGAGAATGGCATATTCCCTGAGCCCCTTCAGCAGGTGAAGCATTGCTTCGGTCCTGTCTTCTCCCCAGGCGATCATCTTCGAGATCATCGGATCGTATTCCGGGAAGATCAGTGCCGGACCGTCCAGTGATGTATCCATTCTGATGGTGGGATCTGCTGGTTCCTTATAGTAAGCGATCCTGCCTGGTGAAGGCCTGAACTGGTTGAGCGGATCTTCTGCATATATCCGTGCTTCAATGGCATGCCCACGGGCCCGGACCTCCTCCTGTTTATACCCCAGGGAAATGCCCTGTTCAATACGGATTTGTTCCTTCACCATGTCAATGCCGCTGGTCATTTCTGTAACAGGATGCTCCACCTGTATCCTGGTATTCATTTCAAGGAAATAAAATTGCTGTTTCTCATCCACCAGGAATTCAATGGTTCCGGCATTGGTATATCCGAGTCCCATTGCAATGCTAACTGCCGCCTCCCCCATTCGCCGGCGTGTTTCGGGAAGGAGCCAGGAGGACGGGGACTCCTCGATGATCTTTTGGTACCTTCGTTGCACAGAACACTCCCGTTCATTTATATGGATGACATTACCATGATGATCACCCAGTACCTGGAATTCGATATGACGTGCCGGATCCAGGTATTTTTCAAGAAAAACATCACCCTTCCCGAAATAGCTCTTTGCTTCGCGAACAGTGACCTCCAGTGCATCCGCCAGTGCTTCTTCACCCCGTACAATCCGCATGCTCTTCCCGCCTCCACCGGCGGCCGCTTTTACCAGTACAGGATATTCCAGTGATCCGGATTTCTGCAGAATTTCCTCTGTGGAAGCCACCTCTCCCCGTAAAACTGCTACGCCAAATTTGCTGACGCTTTCACGGGCTTCGATCTTATTGCCCATCAATCGGATCAGTCTTGCCGAGGGGCCAATAAACACAAGGTCATTTTGCTCACAAGCCTCTGCAAACAAATGATTTTCAGAGAGAAAGCCATACCCGGGATGAATGGCCTGGACTTCCGCCATTTTGGCTATGGAAATGATTTTTTCGATATCAAGGTAGGTATCCGCTAAGTCTGTACCATGGAGAGGGAATGAAAGGTCCGCCATCCTGCAATGATAGGCATCAGGTCCTTCCAGGCCGGAATAAATGGCCACGGTAGTGATCCCGAGTTCCCTTGCAGCCTTGATAATGCGGAGGGCTATTTCACCTCTGTTTGCGATCAGTATCCGGTCGATTTCCATTATCCCTTGTTTCTCCAGTTTGGGATGCGTTTACTGAAAAATGCATCCAGTCCCTCGGCAGCTTCATCCGACCTCCGGGCACTGGCTATCATTTCCGAAGTCAATGCCCTCAATTCCCCGTTTATTTCTTTATGTTCAATATCGACAAGCAGTTTTTTGGTCATCATAACAGCACCCGGGGCATTTTCTTTAAGCAGCCCTGTCAGTTTCTGTATCTCCATGTCTGCCTGCTCATGGGAGACTAGATGGTCAACCAGTCCACCCGAAAAAGCTTCAATCCCATCCATGACCTTTCCGGATATCATACATTGTCTTGCCCTTACAGCTCCCATCCGGCGAAGGACAAAAGGTGCAACAGTCGCCGGTACCAGTCCCAGGCTAACCTCAGAAAAAGAAAACCTGGTATCTTCGGTGCTAAGTACAAAATCACTTGCGGCAAGCAGTCCGTTTGCTCCGCCATGAACTGTGCCATGGGCATAGCAAATAACCGGAATTGGCAGCCTGTACAGACTTTCAAAACAATCAAAAAACCGGGTGGCTTCTGACCGGAGATCTTCATCCGTTTTCTGGGAAATATCTGACATGAATGCCAGGTCTGCTCCGGCACAAAATACTTTGCCGCGCCCCCTGAGTACGAGGACCCTCGCTTCCTTCTGCCTGGATATCGATTCGAAGAACGATAAAAGCTCAGCGAGCATGGCAGCATTCAATGCATTCCTTTTGTCCGGCCTGTTCAACCAGAGATAGGCTACCTGGTCCCTAATTGAAAACTCGATGGTGTTCATATCCATGCAGAGGGCTTTTTTACATTCTGTAGACCCCCGTTTTGGGGTCCGGATAAGGTTTATTGAGAGACATAGCAATGCCCATGGCCACCACTTTCCTCGTATCCACCGGATCGATGATACCATCATCCCATAGCCTTGATGTACTGTACCATGCAGAACTTTCGTAAGCATATTTGGCGAGGATCTCGTCCTTGATCTGCCTGATTTCTTCTACGGGGACTTCCTTGCCTGCTGCCTTCAACTGGTCCATTTTAACCCGGCTCAATACCTCGGCTGCCTGTTCTCCCCCCATTACAGAAATACACGCATTGGGCCACATGAAAAGCAGTCTAGGATCAAAGGCCCGGCCAGCCATGGCATAGTTCCCGGCTCCATATGATCCGCCGATGATGATGGTAAATTTAGGTACGCTTGCTGTAGAAACCGCGTGAACCAGCTTGGCTCCGTCCTTGGCTATCCCTTTGTGTTCATATTTCTTGCCCACGATAAAACCGCTAATGTTTTGCAGAAACAGAATGGGTGTCTTCCTGAAATTGCACAACTCAATAAAATGGGTTGCCTTGAGTGATGTTTCTGAGAAGAGCACACCATTGTTGGCAATGATCCCCACCGGGTAACCCATGACCCGTGCAAATCCAGTCACAATGGTGGGTGCATAATGCTGCTTGAATTCCTGAAATTTGCTTCCATCTACCAGGCGCATAATGATCTCCTTCGGGTCAATGGGCTTTTTGGGATCAGCAGGGATAAGTCCGTACAATTCAGCCGGATCACGCGCAGGTGGTTCAAAAGGTTTCAGGGATAGTTCCTGTTTCAGGACTGGGTTCAGCTGCTCAAAAATGTTCCTGCAGATCTGTATGGCATGTGTATCATTTTCTGCCAGATGATCCGCTACGCCCGAAATCCGGGTATGAACGTCGGCGCCTCCCAGCTCCTCTGCTGTTACATCCTCACCTGTTGCAGCTTTTACAAGAGGAGGTCCGCCAATGAAAATCGTCCCCTGGTTCCTGACAATAATGGCCTCATCACTCATGGCAGGCACATAAGCTCCTCCGGCTGTACAGGATCCCATGACAATGGCTACCTGCACAATCCCCTCTGCAGATAACCTGGATTGGTTGAAAAAAATCCGGCCAAAATCATACTTGTCCGGAAAAACCTTATCCTGTTCCGGCAGGAAAACACCCCCTGAATCTACCATATATACAATCGGGATATGGTTCTCAAGGGCTATCTCCTGGGCCCTGATATGCTTTTTTATGGTTTCTTCAATATATGTTCCACCTTTTACCGTGGCATCGTTTGCAATGATCACCGTTTCCCTGTCATGTATCAATCCAATCCCTGTAACAATACCGGCAGCAGGAAACTGGTTCCGGTACTGATCCCATGCGGCAAAAGTGGATAATTCCAGGAAGGGAGTATTCCTGTCTACGAGCAGATCTATCCTTTCCCTGGCAAGTAATTTATTCCTGGCTTTGTGTTTTTTTACGGTTGCCACTGATCCACCCTGGTGGATCTCTTCCAGCCTTTTATGGAAAACGGTAAGTAAAGACTGATAATTGGACAGGTTCTTTTTGAATGCTGCTGACCGGACATTAATATTTGATTGCAATTGGAACACAAGTATATGACAGAATGGTGATGATCACATTGGAGTACAACAAATATCTGAGTTTCTGCGTTATTTACAGCACCAGAGACAGTGAATTCAATTGTTCAAATATAGGAAAGATATCCTTTGCTTTTTTGTAACAAAATTCCCTATCTTGCGTTTACTGAATAAAAGTTGATTTTATGGCACACGCAAATGCTGGTAACAGCGATGAGCTGTTAAAAAATAAGTTTGCACAGAGGAAATTCCACCTTCCCGTGATCGGGCATTTTGCAGACAAAAGCGTGAAATTCAATTCCATCCTGGAAGCTTCACAGGCCACCGGACTTCACCCAATGATGATCTTCGAAGCTTGTATTGGCAAGATATTCAAGGCAAGGAATACTTACTGGGAGTACGTAAAGGGAAACCACTATATCAAGTACAAGGCCTATTATATCAATGCACAGGAAAGCTATACCAGGGTGGGTGGATTCAACGGTTGATCATTTCTTTCCCTGTGTTACTCCCGGCCAGTCATCAGTTCTGAAAGGTGATGCCGGTAGTCCTTCCGCATTGTACAGATTAACATCATCGGGATTATCAGCCCAGCCATAGCGTACGGCTACAGGCTGTTTGACTTTCTGGCTGTATACAAAGACCTTATCTCCCTGGATATGGGCCCTGGCCCAGTGGAATATCCTGTCTTCGCCGGCAATGGAAAATCCATTCAGGTATCCGTACCTGTCCCTTGCCTTCAGTCCCCCGCCAACATGTTCAAAACTCAGGATAGCATTATCCCCGGCTATGATCATGTCCTTGTAAACAGGTCCTGAAAATACAAGATCCTTACCGTATGCAACATTCAGGGCCGCGAGTGCCAGCCGTTTCCCAACATCCTGTTTATTAATGGGATGTATGTCATCTGCTTCCCCAATATCTATGGCTACAGCCATCCCTGTACCAGGAAGCGATAATGCCATGGCCTGGGCTTCACGCAGCTCCGCCCAGGAGCTTTCCCCCGGCTTCCTGGGAGGTTTCATAAAATTCGCCAGCTGAACAAACATAAAGGGCATGTCGGGATATTCCCAATGTTTTCTCCAGTCTTCTATCATCAGGGGAAACAGTTCACGGTACTGGTAAGCCCGGGAGGCGTTTGATTCTCCCTGGTACCATATGGCTCCTTTCACCCTGAAATCCAGCAAGGGATGGATCATGCCGTTATAAAGCAGGGTCGGATTGCTGTTGGGTCCCAATACAGCTCCAGTATTAAGGTTCAATTCGGTGGGACTGACACGGAAATTCCATTCACCCGCAAGGGGGATAATGAAATCAGCAGAAACGATAATCATCTGTTCGGAACTGCCATTAAATCCTCCGCCTCCACCGGTATCTTCAACCCGCACAGCAATGACATTCTTACCTTCTTTTAAATACTCAGCCGGTACTTCATAGACCCTGTCCAAATTATACTTCTGCATGGTTTCACCGACCTTGTGCCCATTGACCCAGGTCCAGTCCGAATCATCAATGGGACCTAGTGCCAGGGTGATCCCCCGTCCGGCAACTTCGGCCGGAAGATCCACCTCCAGCCTGAACCAGACAATGCCATCGAGTCCCACAAGTCCTGCCCCCTCCCATAACTGTGGTAATTCCATAGTACCCCAGCCTTCCAGGTCAAGCTCACTGGCAGCCCAGATGGCATGACCGTCCCGTATGCCGGGCTCATCAGCGGCATACTTTTCAATAATTTCCCGCATTTCGGCCTTTTTCCTTTCGAGAGCTGCTTCGGAATCAAGATTGGCAAGACCGGCCACCCGTTCTGTAAACCCCGGGATCTGCCCGATAGATTCCCCGCTTGTCCAGGTCTCAATGTTGGTCCCACCCCAGTTGGTATTGAGCAGGCCTACCGGTACACCCACCTCTTTATGAATATGCTTCCCGAAAAAATATCCGACAGCTGAAAACGGCAACACCGTCTCAGGATTGCATACCTGCCATTCCCCGCCCGGAATTTCATCAGCGGGTGATAACTGGGTATTCTTGGGTACGGTGAACAACCTGATCCCAGGGTAATCTGCCAGGGTTGATTCCTCCCCTGCCCATGGAAAGGCTTCCACCCTGTACTCCATATTAGATTGTCCGGAACATACCCAGACATCCCCGATGAGGATATTCTCCAACTCAATGATATTCCTGCCCCTGATCTTCATGGCATATGGGCCTCCGGCTTCCATGGCCGGTAGTGTGATCAGCCACTTCCCGTCTTTTCCGCACCGGGTGCTTTCCACGGCTTCATTCAGGTGGACGGTCACCTTCTCCCCCCTGTCGGCCCAGCCCCATATCCTCAGTTCCTGGTTTCGCTGGAGGACCATATTGTTGCCAATGATATGCGGCAGACGTACCTCTGCCTTCAGTATTAAGAAAGCAATTACAAATAAGCCAGCGGACAGGATGAATCTTCTGCAGGAAATGGTCACGGTTTGGTGTAATTTATCGCGTTTGATACTAGTTTTCTGAAGGATGGATGCTCAAAGGCATGTTTATCATGCCCTCCCATGAGATAAACCACCTTTGAATTATTAACCGAATGTGTCCATCCAATATAGCGGTCACAATCCGGATGTGAGGTTTCCAGCAGATTCTGCATACCGGGAAGCTGCGTGGTATTGCTGTAACCTTCGTCAAGTATCTCAAAATCTTCCATTTCCGCTGTAACGGGATGGCTTTTATCAATCACCCTGACCTGCAATACAATGTCATGCTTGTAATCTGATCTCATGCTGGTATCGGGAGTATAGTCAGGGTGGTTATATTTCCCCCCCACCAGATGAACATATTCCGGCCATTCGGGGTGGGAAGCCAGGCAGTGATGCATGAATACTATACCGGTCCCCTTCTCAAATTCATTCAGAAAGATCTCTTTTTCCTCCTCACTGATATCCTTCCACATGTCATAAAATGCGATCACATCGAATTCCTTGCCTGCAGCCAGCATCTCCCATGCTTCCGGTTTTAATGCCATTTCAAACGAGATGCCCGGCAGGGCTTCAAACATCTGTATAAACTCTGCAGTATCATATCCATGTCCACCAGTTACCACCAGAAGGTCTACATGACCGTCCCCCTTTTGCTGCTTACATCCCATGGCGGCTATGATCAACAGGCTGAGTAAAAGCAGGAATCTGTTTAGTCCAAAATTTTGCATTCGTTTCATGATATTTCAATTTAAGCTTCAATTTTCTTGTAATACTCTACCTTATCCCGGTCCGGGGCCAGGCTTGCTTTTTCAAGGATAAGATCCTTCTCCTCATCCGATAATTTGACAAATTCCCTGGCCAGTTCTATTTTTTCGGCCAGCAGGTCCCTGTTTTCGGCGCCCGTGATCAGGACAGAGATCGGCAGGGACCAGCTAAAAAACAGGGCCTCCCTGATACTTATATGTCCTGGAATAACAGGAGTTTCAGTCTCCCAGCGCACCCTGTCATACGTTTGTTTTCTCCCAAAAAACCTTCCGTCAGCCAGCGTCTTCATAGCAAGCAGTCCAAGATCATTCTCCATGGCCACGGGGAGTGTTTGCCTCACAAAGCTGTGTTCGCTGGCCAGATCAATGATGTTCAGGGGCATCTGCAGGGTTGAAAAACCTGGAAATTCCGGCAGCCTTTCCAGCATCCGGAGGTGGGCATAGGGACTCGTGTGTCCCGTAAAGCCAATAAACCTGGCTTTGCCTGATTCCTTCACAGATTGTATGGCTTCCATCACACCATTGCTGACGCGCTCATCCACATCCTCAGGATTTTTCAATGAATGGATCTGCAGCAGGTCCACATGCCCGGTTTTCAATCTGCTGAGGGAAAGATCCACCTCTTTCAGTAATGATTCCCCATCACGGGCCGTAGTTTTGGTCATCAGGAAAATGTGGTCCCGGTATTTGGGCACCAGGTATTTACCATATCTTTCTTCACTGGCCCCTTCGCCATAACTATGGGCCGTATCGAAGAAACGTATCCCGCCTTCGATGGCTGTCTCTATCACCTCCTGTGCATCTTTTTCTGTCGTCCAGCCAACATGGTAGCCACCCGCACCGAGCATGGTGACCTTCTCCCCGGTAGTCCCGAGTTTTCGAAGCGGCAGCAGTTCACTAAATTGATCACTGGCCGGGCCTGCATTCCTGCATCCCCAGCCAACGGGCAGCATAAGGCCGGCAGTAAGGCCAGCCATGGCCCTGAGAAAATCCCTGCGGTTTTCCATA
>JAZGGT010000097.1:0-4069 GCA_036480555.1 Bacteroidales bacterium
TTCACCCTCTTCCCCGATTTTTCCCTCTATGGTCCATTTATTCCCTTTGATGGAGGATTTGAAAGTCTCGGATCTCCCGATAGTATATTCATAGGAGCTGTATTGAATATTTTCAATATAGGTCTTACCATCATATGAATAGGTGCCAAAATGCCCGATAAATTCATCGTTCTCATCCAGCCTGCTGAGCGTGAAATGTTTACCTGTAAAAATCTTATAGGAAGGTTTATCAAATTGAGAGTGTTCAACAACCGTATCAGGCATTTCCCATTTTGCATAGACCATTTTCCAGCCTCCTTCAAGTTTCTTGGATTTTTGACTGAAGCCATTTCCCAGGCCGAACATAAGCAGGGTGATAGTGAGAAAAGTTATTTTTTTCATGATGAATAATATAAATGATTGGAATATTTTGTTCACCTATCTGCTTAAGACACCCATAATCAGTCACCTAAATGCATTCCCCGAAAGTTCCTATAATGCCATCCACCTGGAATTATTTCAACGCCCTGATCACGGTCTCTGAACTCATTACCGCGGGTTAGATGTACATCTTGTAAACTGCAGTGTATTATCCAGGTGTCTAGATTCTAATTACCACAATATACGAAAAAGTCATAAGAAAAATTGATCCAGATCACATTTTGGATTATTATGCAACGAGCATTCATCAGGGACCGGGCAGATGTGAAATTTATCTTCCGCAGGTTGAATTTAGTGAGATAGTATTCAAGATACTTAGCTGGCTTGAAATTTTCCTTACCTTGCCCGCTAATTATGCCCGGGAGATTAACTTCTAAAAGTGGGACTTTACAAAACCTTTCATCCAGCCATTTTTCAAGGCAACCTGAAAAAGAAAAATTATTTCGAAGGCTGGTTTTTAAAGCATGTTGCTGCAGACCAGGGGAATGTACTCTCTGTCATTCCGGGGATTTCACTGAATTCTACTGATCCCCATGCCTTTATTCAGATCATGGATGGTATCTCGGGAAAAACACATTACATACCTTACCCCCTCGATACCTTTCATTGGGATCGCCGGGATTTCAAGATCCAGGTTGGAACTTCGACTTTTTCCCTGGGAGGAATTCATCTTGATATCAAATCAGGGCCTGTTACACTATCAGGGAAACTGGACTACACAGATCCGGTCAGGTACCCGGGCACCCTGTTGTCTCCCGGGATCATGGGATGGTATTCATATGTTCCCTTTATGGAGTGTTATCACGGTATAGTATCAGCCAACCATGATTTATCCGGGAAATTGACATTCAAGAATAAGGAGATCGATTTCTCAGGGGGCAAGGGATATATTGAAAAGGACTGGGGTAGCTCATTTCCTGAAACCTGGATATGGGTGCAATGTAATCAATTTCCTACCCGGGAGGCATCATTGTTTATTTCCATCGCCAAAATCCCATGGCTGGGAAAATTCTTTATGGGATATATTGCCTTCTTATACCTGGAAGGGAAGTTTCATAAATTCAGCACCTACAATAGGGCAAAAATTACCCGGGCTGAATTTGAGCAACAGGAATTATGGATCGATATGTCTCATCAGTCATATTCACTAAAGACCAGGGTTAATATTAGCATCTTGGGAGAATTAAAGGCTCCTCAAACTGGCAACATGTCCCGCAGGATAAAGGAAAGCAATGATTCAGTCGTGGAGACCACCCTGACAGATCACCGGGGGAAAGTTATGTTTCATGAAACCGGACAAAGAGCCGGATTGGAGATCATGGGTAATATTTTTGATTACCTGACAATTACAGCTTTCTTAATCACACTGGTTTTCCCGGCTGTCAACCTGTAAAAATATACACCGGCAGGCAACTCTTCAGCCAAAAAATGTACTTTGTGTTCACCCCCGTTCAAATTTGAATTAATCAGGGAAGACAGTTTTTTGCCGGAGATGTTGAAAATTTCAAGCGTTACCATTTCGCTTTTCGGAATGGAAATTTGGAAAATGGTATATTTGTCAAATGGGTTGGGGTAATTTTGGATAAAAACCCTGGGATCTCGCTCCGGCGCTAGCTTTTCTTCGACCCAAAGTGCATTATTCACGGTTATGTTCACCCTTTCTGACCATCCCCCCTGGTTATCCAGTCCATTTACGGCCCGCACGCGAAAGCTATGTATTCCATTTTCCAGGTCCAGCTCTTTGCTTGTTTCCGTGTCATGGGTCACATTACCATCTATCTCAACCTCATAGCCAGTGATACCGGACAGATGTTTAACAGGGGACCAAGACAGGTTGAATGGGCTGGCTACCGTATCGCCATATTGTGGCGCAATGATATCCGGTATCGGAGGTTGTGACTGTTTGTCAAAATCAGGCATATCCTGAGGTACAGCTACTTCTCCACGCATCATGCTGGTACCATAACCGGCCAGGAGGAGATAGAAATCGGAGTTGAGTCCCTCAAGATCACTAAAATAATGATTCACCGGGATATCATTAGTGACTTTGAAAATGGCCGTACTTTCATCAATCTCATCATACATGGCCACATAAACTGCCTTTGCTCCCAATTGCTTGGCATCCAGGAATTGTTGCCACATGAACCTCCCTTTCAGCCGTGACTTATAGGTGGTCCCGGGGGGGCGATTCATCAGGTTATCCCAACCAAAACCCGGGTATATCAAAGGCATATACAGGACTCCGTTTGCTGAAAAGCGGTCCTGATCCATATCCCAGTATGCGGTATAGGCATAATCACCATTGTAATTCCCAACATTCCAGGGGATATACGCATCCATGCGTGCCTGGGCCTGTAACCAATCTGTCAAATGTTCTTCAGGTTCCGGCCATTGTCCGGATGCAGCCACGAACGCGCCATAGGGGCCATCGTTCTGGAAAATATCAAGTACTTCATTGGCGATGTCAGCTGAGAACCGGTCAGTGAAAAAACCAAAGATGCCCACTACCGGCTTTCCATCATGATGGAGATATCTCTCATCTCCTGTTATCTTCAATGAGTCAACAAAATGTTTCCAGTCCGTCGATAATGCATCAACCAGCAGGGTTGTATCACACCCACTCATATCGTACATGATATAAAATGTACGGCCCGTACGGATGGCTGCTCCCCTGGCATAAGAAGGAATACGAAAGGACTCATAGGGCAGATCCAGATTCCCTCCGCTGATGAATCTTTGTACGGCAACACCATCGATGCCATAGGCTTCCATCCACTGGAAATGTCGCAAAACTGTCCTTTTATTGGCCGAACTGAACAGTGTTACCTGAGAACTGTCTGCATGTTTCCAGCCTGGTACGGGGTATTTTTCCTTATCTGTGTATTCCAGCATATCTGGCCACATTTCAACCGTCAGATCAGTAAAATCATCAAGTGCATAATGATCCCATCCCCGCCCGGACGGATCTCCTGGAGCCCTGAACCAACCCTGGTAACCGCAGATTACCTTTCCCACAATCGAATCGGAATCAACCAGGTTATCTCCAGTATATACAGGGCCATGATACGGGATTGTCCAGTCCTCAAAATACTCCAGGAAAAGTGGTGTCGCTTCAAGGTAGAGAATAGCAGAAATAATATGCATCTGGACTGTTCCAGAGTTACTGATCCGGAGATCAGTTTCAAGGTTCTGGGCATCACGGAAGTCGGCATTGGGCAATTTAAACACGGCTGTTCGTTTTTCACCGCTATCAAATACAGCATTATTATATGCAGTCTCTGCTATCTCATAATTTCTGGTTAAGGAATTGTATTCCAGTCCGATCACGTCATTGCCGATATCCAGGAAAGTAACTTCCAGATAAACAGTCCGATGGCTTATATTTTCTGAAGTTCTGAAATACATATAAGGATAATATCCTTCATTTTGGATACTGGAACGATAGACAGTCGCACCATCGATATCCACTGTTTCAAACACACCATCTGCACCCGAGACAGGCTGCATAGTATATCCTGTCTGGCAGATTGCCCCAGCTGGTGCCAGCAAGCTGAAAAGAACGATACTGAGAGCTTGATACAAATCTTTCATGATGTTGTTTTCAATCAGAAAATCATTCAAACTGCGAAAACTGGGCATACACGGCAAA
>JAZGGT010000098.1:0-5447 GCA_036480555.1 Bacteroidales bacterium
TATTTTTATGTTGGCAGGATAGGCAGGGATCAGTCCAGGGATTACGCCAGGCGGAAGAATGCAAAACTTGAAATGGTTGAGACCTGGCTGGCGAGCAACCTGAATTACAAGTAGTGACATGAAACACATCAATCAGATCAATGAAGGTAATTGACAGGATAAGGAATACAAAAGAGACGTTGTTTTCATTTGAATTGCTGCCACCGGTCAAGGGAAACAGCATCGAAAGGCTGTATAATGCTATCGATCCACTGATGCAATACAATCCATTGAACATCAACATCACCTACCACCAGCAGGAGGTTGTTTATAAGAAGATCGACCATAAGCTTATGGAGAAGAAGGTGGTGAGGAAACGGCCGGGGACAGTTGCCATTTCGGCGGCCATTAAATACAGGTATAAGATTACCGTTGTGCCTCACCTGATCTGCGGTGGCTTTACCACGGAAGACACCGAAGATGCCCTGATCGACTTGCATTTCCTTGGCATGAACAACCTGCTGGTTTTGAGAGGGGACCCCCCAAAAGGGGAGAAGCGATTTATCCCGGAAGAGGATGGCAATGCACATGCCATAGACCTGGTCAGGCAGATCATGAATATGAACAAGGGTATGTATCTGGAGGAAGGCCTTAAAAATGCCACTGCCACTGATTTTTCAGTCGGGGTAGCCGGCTAACCGGAAAAGCATTTCGAGGCGCCCAATATGCAGACAGACCTGCACTACCTGAAAGCCAAAGTGGATGCCGGGGCAGATTATATCGTAACCCAGATGTTCTTTGATAATCAGAAATATTTTGATTTCGTGGCTGCTTGCAGGGACAGAGGAATAACCGTACCCATTATACCCGGCATCAAACCCATCACCTACCTGAATGATCTTAACCTGCTGCCCCAGACTTTCAGCGTGGACATCCCACAGGACCTGGTCTGCGAGGTGAAAAAATGCAAGACCAATACCGAGGTCAGGCAGGTGGGTGTGGAATGGACCGTGGAGCAATCCAGGGAATTAAAGGCTGCCGGTGTACCGGTGATCCACTACTATACCATAGGGATATCTGACAATATCCAGCAGATCGCAAAGCAGGTTTTCTGATTATTTTACAGGTATCTCTTCTAGCGTCCGTACCAGGAAATCCCAGAATTTCTGGACACTCTCAATATGCACTTTTTCGTCAGGGGAATGCGGAAATCGTATGGTCGGACCAAAAGAGATCATATCAAGTCCGGGATAGGCATCCCCGATGATCCCGCATTCGAGTCCCGCATGAATCACCTTCACATCAGGTATTTTCCCGAAATCCCTCTCATACACTGATTGCATGGTGGCCAGGATGGGTGAGTCCACATCGGGCTTCCAACCAGGGTAGTTACCGCTGTGCGTCACCTCTGCCCCGGCTAATTCAAATACACTCTGCAGGGAACTTCCCAGGCTGAGCTTGGCTGAATCTACAGAACTTCTGAGAAGGCATTGTACATCAATTTCCCCGTCCCCGGTCTTCACAATGGCCAGGTTGGTGGAGGTTTCTGTAACCGCCGGCATCTCAGGATCCATCCGGATCACGCCGTTGGGCATGCCACAAACCAGCCTGACGAGTTTGTCCTGGTTTGCCTTATCCATGATTGTCAAAGGCCTGTCAGTCTCAGATGCCCTGAATGAGAGGTCCGGTTCCACGGTGCCCATCTCAGCCTTGTAGATCTCCTCGTAATCCTTAATAGCAGCCATGAAATCATCCTTTTTCTCTGACGGAACCGTGACTATGGCAAAAGCCTCCCTTGGAATGGCATTTCTCAGGCTTCCTCCCTCCATGCTTGCAAGCCGCATATCAAACCTATCCGCAATATCGAACATAAAGCGGCACATAAGAATATTTGCATTCCCTCTGCCCAGGTGAATATCCAGTCCGGAATGCCCCCCTTTTAATCCTGTTATGGCCAGCTCAAGGGCTGTTGAATCCGTACTGACAGGTTCATCCAGGTAGCGGAGTTTCCCGCTGGTATCCATACCTCCCGCACATCCAATATAAAGTTCCCCTTCATCTTCCGAGTCCAGGTTGACCAGGATCTTTCCATCCAATATTCCACGCTCCAGCTGGAAGGCGCCGGTCATACCTGTTTCTTCATCAACTGTAAGGAGTACTTCAATGGGACCGTGCTTCAGGTTTTTATCCTGCAGAACAGCCAGGGCAGCTGCGATCCCCATTCCATTGTCAGAACCCAGTGTAGTGCCCCTGGCTTTCACCCAATCCCCATCGATATATGCATCAATGGGATCATTCTCAAAATCATGCTCGGTATCGCTGTTTTTTTGTGGGACCATATCCAGGTGGGCCTTCAGGATAACCCCCAGCTTGTTTTCATAACCTGCTGTTGCAGGTTTCGAAATAATGACATTCCCGGTTTTGTCAACATGGGTCCTCAGTTCCAGTTTTTCGCCAAACTCTTTGGCAAATATCACGGCCCTGTGTTCCATCTTGGAGGGCCTTGGGATCTGTGTCAGTTCATAAAAGATCTCCCACAACGATGCGGGATTCAGGTTTTTAATCTCAGCACTCATGATTTTATGGTTTTCTACGGATTTTACTTGGTTTTATTCAGGTTTTTGACCGGACGGAAGTTCCAGCCCGTATCCATGCTTCTTATCAGTTTTCAGAAGTTTGTATGCCAGGAATATGGAGACGATCCCGCAGACAACGAGCGTCAGGATAGGTATGGTATAATCGTATACCTTCTCTCCTGCCCTTATGGCTTCCAGGTCGGTTTTATTGGTGAGATCCAGGAGAGCCCCTATACCCCAGAAGAAGAGTCCGAGACCCCAGTTCTGTATGGTAAACATGGTAGCATAGGCAGTCCCCAGCCTGCTCTCGGCCACAATTTTAGCCACCGATGGCCACATGGCCGCAGGCACCAGTGAGAAAGCTATCCCCAGGCTGAGCAATCCCAGGTATCCCAATGTTACACTATTGAATACCGACAGGGCAAGGTGGGCAAAGATCAGGAGCAGGGACCCCAGGATCATCAATGAGGCAGCCCTCCCCTTCTTGTCAACATAATTGCCGAATACGGGCGTGAACAGTATGGTGCCCAGCGGGATCAGGCTGGCGGTTTTCGGACCGTTCCTCAACCATACACTTAATGTATTCTCCCACAGGGTGGTAATAAATACAACAAACAGTGCTATCAAGAGCAAGACGGAGATTATCTTTCCTCCCCTGTTCTTTATGTTGGCAGGAACCAGTGAAAATGAAAGTCCAAAAAGGAAAAATGCCACTATAACACTGGCATTACCAAGGACCTGGCTGCCAAACAGTATCACAGCCCCCTCCCCGGGGGCCAGGTCATAGGAGAACCCGAACTTATTTACAAGAAGGTCGGGTGCATATTGGATGAATGGGAATACGGCCGCATAAAAAGCCAGGCAGAGAAAGGCAATATACATAAATCCAGGGTTCTTCAGGAGTTTGAACAGGTCCGTGAACTTGAATTCTTCCTTGGGACCTTCCCCCTGCCGGGCATCCTGCCTGTCTATCTTTATATCAAAAATCATATAAACCAGGATCATGATAAGTCCTATGCCGATCAGGGTAGCAGCAAAACTTACGGCCGGGGCGACCATGCCTTTGGCGATGTCGATCGAAATGGCCATACCCAGGGCAGTCCCAAGTCTTCCGAACCCCATATTAATGGCCATGGCAAGTGCCAGTTCAGATCCTTTGAACCATTTCACCACCGTCCTTGTAGCCACAACACAGACAACTTCGAGTCCGGATCCGAACATGATCCTCCCGACAATCATCATGGTCAGGGTAATGCTATGCCCTTCCCCGAAAAATCCATGGGATGCCAGGGCAGTAATGGAGGCCCCCAAGGTTGCCAGTCCGCCAAAAACCAGTCCGGCCACCCGGACACTCCATTTGTCAAGGATCATCCCTCCAAGAATGATCATACCGAACATATTGGCGATGGTAGTAAGCCCGATCAGCCGGCCGAATTCCTCACTGGAAAAACCCATCTGGCTTTCCATGAGTCCTTTCAGTCCCGAAAAGAAATCCTGGAACCAGTAGGTACCAAACATCAGTCCGCTGACAAGCACAAGGGCCAGCCAACGCATCGCTGCCGAATCCCGCAAGGTCTGTTTTACTTTCTCCATAATAAAATTCTTGAGTTCAACAATTTAAGAAATCTTAAAAATAAGAAAAATAAGGTGCAGTCAAAGTGACATAGTTCATATCCCGGATGTTTTACTGCCATAAAGATTTGTTAAAAACCCCCTGAAGAATAACCATTTGCCCGGGATAACGTAATTTTGGAATAGTATTTGATCGATATCATATAAATTTCAGGATCATGAAAAAAGTATTTATTCTTTCAATATCAGCACTCTTTTTCATCTCATTCTCGGGACTGGCACAGGATGTATCTAATGTCAAGTGGTATTCAATAGAGGAAGCCGAGAAGCTCAACAAACAACAGCCCAGGAAGATCATGGTTGATGTTTATACCGACTGGTGCGGCTGGTGTAAGAAAATGGATAAGGAAACTTTTAACCACCCCGTGATCGCCGAATATATCAACGAAAATTACTACCCGGTCAAATTAGATGCCGAATCAAAAGAGGAGATCACCTTTAATGGAACAACTTATAAGTTTGTAGCCCAGGGATCCAGAGGCTATCATGAACTGGCAGCTGGACTCCTGAACGGGAAAATGTCCTATCCCTCCATTGCCTATATGAACGAAAAAATGGAATTGCTTGGTGCCGTACCCGGTTACATGACTGCACCGGCCATCGAGCCCCTGCTCAACTATATCGCGGAAGATAAGTATACCTCGGAATCTCTCGAAGAATACCAGAAAAATTTTCAGAGTAAAATTGCTTCCGACTAAGGTCCTGGCTTAATGCCCTCATTTCCCTGACAGGGAGACAGGCATGGACAGTAAGGCACCATATTGAGATACCAATAACCTTTCCTTAAAAAGTATATCTTCCCCGATACTGATGATGACTTCAGCCTGATCAGGAACCCTGTAATAGAGTGCATTGGTTTGCATGGGTAACTTGTTTCCGAGTCCGTAATTAGTTAGTCCCACTACTTCACTCTGACTTGTTACCGTCATACTGACCACTTTTGAATCATCCATATGTTGTGTAATGATGCCCTGGTTTTCGGAAAATTCAAATAGTTCCTTATGTTCAAACACCTCTCCCGTGGCCGGTGTAAAATAATATGTAAACTGCTTCTTCTCGTGAATGTCTCTGCCCAGGAACAATATCAGGTATTCCCGCTCCAGTTCATCCAGTTTTTCAATGCCCGCATCGCTCAAATCATTTTCGCCCTTCCCCGTTAGAGTGGCAATTCTTCTTCGACGAATCCTGAGTATGACTCTCGCTGCCTCGTCAGCCTTTTCATCAATTGTCTTAACAATGAGTTGTTGTTTGGTTACAGGG
>JAZGGT010000099.1:0-4060 GCA_036480555.1 Bacteroidales bacterium
TGGGTATTGCGTACGCCCTTCGGTGGATTGCTCGATGTACCTGATGAGAACGGTGAAACCCGCTCACAGGGACCAGTAATGGGGATTTCCATCGATATGCTAAGCCCGGGAAGCAAAGAACCCGAAAGGCTGACGCTTGACCGGATACTTGTGCAGGGGGAGATCCCTGACAGCCCGGGAGAGATCCTTATCTCCGATGACCTTGCCAACAATCTGGAAGTCAAACCCGGAGATGCTGTAACACTCATGGGGTCAACCATGTACGGAAGCATGGCCTTCTATAATTTCATCGTTGCCGGAACCGTTCGGTTCGGAACGGTCGTAATGGACAAGGGGGCCATGATAGCGGACATATCAGACATCCAGGCTGCACTTGATATGCATGATGCTTCCAGTGAGATACTGGGCTATTTGCCCTCCGGTTACTGGGATCCTGAGCAGGCTGAAATTATCAAATCAGGATTCAACAGTAAATTTTCTGACCATGAGGATGAGTTTTCTCCTGTCATGTCTATGCTGACCGAACAGAGTGACCTTGCAAGTTATCTTGAGATGGTTGATGCAATGTCGTTCATCATGGTTTTTGTGTTTGTCCTTGCCATGTCTATCGTCCTTTGGAACACCGGGCTTATTGGTGGACTAAGGCGATATGGTGAAGTGGGTATCCGTCTCGCCATAGGTGAGGAAAAAGGCCATATTTACAGGAGCATGATCTATGAATCCATCCTTATTGGTATCCTCGGCTCGGCATTTGGCACCATTGTCGGATTAGGATTTTCATACTGGATACAGGAAGTGGGTATTGATATCAGCGGCATGACCAAGGGGGCAACCATGATGATGCCGGCTTCTTTTCATGCGAAGATCGTTCCGCAGGCCTTTTACATAGGGTTTATCCCCGGACTGATTGCTTCAAGCGTAGGAACCATGCTGTCGGGCATCGGTATTTATAAAAGGAACACAGCGGTCCTGTTTAAAGAGCTGGAAACTTGACATCCTCCATTCCATAAAGTGAAATGGTTTTACGGCTAAATAGATAAAAAATGAAATGAAATGAAAAAATTATTTATACTATCAGCAGGATTATTAGTGGCAGGATTATTAAAGGCCCAATACCCTTCCGGGGATGAAGTCATGGACCGCATGGACCGGAATATGTCAGCGAAAAGTCGTGTACTTACCTCTAAAATGGTGATTCATGGTCCCAGGTCAAGCCGGACGATAGAATCCAGATCCTGGTCAGTGGGCGAGGAAAAGTCATACTCCGAATACCTGTCCCCCCCGAGGGAAGCGGGCACCAAAATGCTCAAGCTTGAGGATGCACTGTGGATCTATTCACCCTCCACAGACCGGACCATACAGATATCAGGGCACATGCTCAGGCAGTCCGTCATGGGATCAGACTTGTCATATGAGGACATGATGGACGATGCTACCTACAAGGACAATTACAAAGCCGAGGTGATAAGCGAAGAGACCCTGCGTGAAACCAAATGCTGGGTCCTACTGCTGGAAGCAATAACCGATGATGTCACCTACCAGGTCCGAAAGATCTGGATGGACGAGGAAAAGTATATTCCCCTGAGGGAAGAACTTTATGCAAAAAGCGGGAAACTTCTGAAAAAAACAGAGCTATATGACTTTAAACGTGTGGGATCCAGATGGTTCCCGGGGAGGATGGTTTTTAAGGACATGCTTAAAAATGGTGACGGAACTGAATTCATCATCGAAAGCATAGCGTTTGATGTAGAAATCCCTGATTATATTTTCACGAAGGCATCACTCAGGTAAAACCTCTCAGATACATATACCATGGACAATGGATGGGAATCAAATACCTGATCTGGATGATATAGGGAATATTTTCTTCCAGGATGGTTATCGTATGGCCAGCGAATACCTTGCAGAAGGAATTTCCAAAAGCAGGCTGGTCAGCTTGATGACAGCAGCTTATACAGCTGTGGATGGACTGATTGATTCTTTCAGGAACAGATGTCTGCTTGAAGGTTTGGAAATCGGTTGCCAAAAAGGTTGTTCATGGTGCTGTCACCAGGCTGTGCTGGTTTCCATCCAGGAAGTTCTGCTGATCAGCCAATACCTGAATGAGGATATGCCGGATAAGCTGCAGTCAATGATTCGGACGAATGCCTCGGCAAAAGCAGTGATCACGGGTAATATGAGTGTTCAGGAATTCCTGCTATGCCTTCACCCCTGCCCTTTTCTGGACAATGGCTCCTGCCTGATCTACCGGGTAAGACCTATGGCCTGCCGCTGCTACCTGTCATCAGATGCAGACAGTTGCCATGCCCAGTACCAGCAGCCCGGAAACAGGCAAATCATCGCCGCCTTGTATGATTTCCCATTACTGGCCGGACGCTCAATCAATGAGGGTATCAGGGCAGTATTATTGCAAAGTAATATCATCACATACGAATGGCTGCTGGAGGTACTCATCACCAAAACCTTTGAAACTCCATCAATATTCAATGAATGGTTATCAGGTGAAGATCCTTACAGCATCAGAGAATTAACGGCAGAGGAAAACATCTATTTGCGCGAATACAGAAACAGAAAGGAATCATCTGAGGAGGGTGGTTGAAGAAGCAGATTTTTCTTTCGGTTTCCAGGGGATCATGGCCGAGGTTCTTTTCATGTAATCCCTGAAACCGGTTTTTCTCCGGAGCATGCGTTTATCGATCATGGGTATGCTGATCGAATAAAACATCAGGATAATGATGACCGGTCCGGGCACGGTCCACCAGTAAAGCCGGTCCATACCTGTTGAAAACAGAAAAAGCCCTATCCAGAACAATACCTCACCGAAATAATTGGGATGACGGCTGTATTTCCACAAACCGGAACATAAGAAATCACATTTTTCCTTATCATTCACATACCTGCTAAGCTGAATATCCGATATCGTTTCAATGACTACCCCGGCAAACGTAATAACAACAGCGAACCATTCCATGAGTCCCATTTCCCCCTCATGAAGGACAAGGGCCGGGTATACGGCAAGGCAACCAAGAAAAACAACCAGGGTTGGAAAAAGGTGGATGCCAAAAAAACTAACTGCCCAGTAGTTTTGCTGGTATTTTAACCGAAATGTAAGATAATGCCAGTCCTCGTCCCTCAAACCTTTCCACCTGAGGACCCAGTTCACGGTCAATCTCAGCGACCAGACTATAACCAGGATCAGGACCAGGGCCTGAAGCAATGTTAATGCGGTCCAGGTCTGCTCATGGAAAATCCAGTAGTAGATAATTATGGGCGGTACCAGGCTCCAATAGGGATCATACATACTTGAATTATTGAATGCAACACTGAACAGAAAAATGATGATCGTGGCCAGGATATCAAGGACCAGTACCACCAGAATAGGGTGAATAATGGACACAGCATCATAGATAAGCCATACCATAAGGCCTGCCACGATATATCCCAGCAGACAAATGATGAGTCCCAATTCCTTATTCCCTTTCCGATTTGCCATTCAGCCTATTGATTACAGCCTGATTCAGGCAGGAAAAATACCAAACTTTTTTAATTCCCGAAATTGATATTACGCAACAGCCGATAAACAGTTATATTTATCCAATACATTTTAATGATCACTAATCATAAAAAAAATGGGGAAAGTTGAAGTTTACACTGAAAAAGCCATCCAATTGCTGATGACATGAGGACCAAAACTGGTCCTTGCCATTGTTATACTGGTGGTAGGTATTATAATTATTAACTCCTTTTCAAGATTCCTGCGGAAGGATATGGAAAAACGCAATGTGGATCCTACCCTGATGCCTTTCCTGGCAGGATTGATCAGCACGCTGTTGAAGATCATGCTCATTATCTCCGTGGTGGATATCGTCGGTGTAAAAACCACCTCATTTGTTGCCGTACTTGCTGCTGCCGGTTTGGCAGTTGGACTGGCCCTGCAGGGCAGTTTGGCGAATTTTGCCGGCGGAGTCCTGGTCATGATCTTCAAACCCTACCAGGTAGGTGATTACATTCAAGCCCAGGGAGAAGCCGGGACAGTAAGTTCCGTCCAGATGTTTAATAC
>JAZGGT010000100.1:0-2425 GCA_036480555.1 Bacteroidales bacterium
GATCGGCGGGCAGCGGCTCCTTGTTCACATTGCATGTTGTGAGGAATTCATTCAGTTCCCGGAAACCATCATTGTTGCGTGCCACCCCGGTATATAGCAGCCGGTTCCCGTCGCGGAACTCAATGCCTGCCACGGGATGTATACCGTGCTGCCGGCATGCCTTGATGAAATCCATGATGCCCATGGAATTGTTGATATCGGTCAGGGCCAGCGCCGGCGCACCTCTTCCGGCGGCCTGTTCAACCAGGTTTTCCACGGACATGGTACCGTAACGAAGGCTATAATATGAATGGCAGTTCAGGTACATAAAATCATTTGATACCATCCAGCTAGCTGGCATTGCCGGTGAGGTAATCCGGGCGATTGATCTTCCATAGCCGCTTGAAGGTACTGCCCCCGGCCTGCCAGCTGGCCCGCTGCTCGATCTCCTCCGGCAGGGACCTGCCCGGCCTTGACTCATCCTCCTCTTCTTTCATTTTCTCCCGGTTGCTGATCCCCACGGCTCTCCGTATCGATTTTTTTCCGTAGCGGTTCCGGAGCTTGTCGAGGGCCAGGTACAGCCGGATCATCTCCGGGGTGTCTTCGAACAGGTCCAGTTGCTGCACCCCGCCTACCAGGTGGCTGAGCTTGACCCCGATCAGGCGGATCAGGATCCTGCGCTTGTAGAGCCGGTCGAACAATTCCTTGGCAGCTGAGATCAGCACATGGTCGAAAGAGGTATAGGGGATATGCTTCTGCAGGGTATGGGTGTCGAAATTGGAATACCTTATCTTAACCGTGATGCAGGCCGTCAATTTCTGTTTTTTCCGGAGGTCATAAGCCAGCCTTTCCACCATACTTACCAGCAGTTCCTGCATATGAACCACGTTGATGCTGTCTTTCTCAAAGGTCCTTTCCGTGCTGATGGATTTACGTTCGGAGTAAGGCCTGACCGGGGCGGCATCGATCCCGTTGGCCCTTCTCCAGACCTCGTTGCCGTTCTTGCCCAGTACCTTTTCCATCATCTCCACGGGCATATCCTGCAGGGTTCGGACGGTCTGTATACCCATAGACCGCAGCAGGTGATAGGTCTTGTCCCCTATCATCGGGATCTTCCGTATGGAAAGCGGGGAAAGAAACGGGATCACCCGGGATTTGACCACTTCCAGTTCCCCGTTGGGTTTGGCTTCTCCCGTGGCAATCTTGGAAACAGTCTTGTTCACCGAGAGCCCGTACGAGATCGGCAATCCCGTGTGCCTGATGATCTTCTGGCGCAGCTCATGCGTCCATTGCATGCAGCCGAAGAAACGGTCCATCCCCGATATATCTATATAATGCTCGTCGATGGAGGCCTTTTCATACAAAGGCGCCTCCTCGGCGATGACATCTGTCACCAGGCGGGAATATTTAGTGTACATTTCCGAATCCCCCCGGATAATGATGGCATCGTCGCAAAGATTCCTGGCCAGCTTCATGGGCATGGCCGAATGTACCCCGTATTGCCTCGCCTCATAACTGCAGCTGGCCACCACTCCACGATCCGACAATCCTCCTATAACCACCGGCTTTCCCACCAGGCTGCTGTCCCTCAAACGCTCGACCGATACAAAGAAGGTATCCAGGTCTAGGTGCACGATATTTCTTTCCCTCATGTCCAATAAAAAAGTTTCCTAATATTTTGTTTTTTAAATATTTATCGTAATTTTGATTAATTATTAGTCACAACATACGATTATAATATAATCAATCCGGTTGAAAAAGTAAAGAGACCGGGGGAAATTTTTATCTGATAATCAAAAAAAACAGCCATGCATTTTGCTCATAACATCAAACTCCTTCGCAAGCGGAGGAACCGGACACAGGACGAACTGGCCCATACCCTTGGCATGAAACGCTCCACGCTGAGCGGGTATGAGAACGAGGTTGCCGAGCCGGGCATACAGGCTCTGATGTCATTCTCGAAATATTTCGGGGTGGCAGTGGATACCCTGATCAGGATCAATCTGGACAGCCTGTCGGAAAGCCAGCTTTCAGAACTGGAAAGGGGGAACGATGTATACCTGCGGGGCAGCAAATTGCGGGTACTGGCCACTACTGTCGATGAAGATAACGAGGAGAACATCGAACTGGTGAATGAAAAAGCCAAGGCCGGGTATACCAACGGGTTTGCAGACCCGGAATTCATACAGCAACTGCCAACCTTCCAGCTTCCTTTTCTTTCATCGAGTAAAAAATACAGGACCTTCCAGCTGTCTGGGGATTCCATGCTTCCCATCCCGGATAAGGCCTGGGTAACCGGGATATTTCTGCAGGACTGGAATGATATCCTTACCGGAGAGGCCTATGTCGTACTGACCCTGGATGACGGAATAGTCTTCAAAATCACAGAGAACCTGCTGGAAAAAGAACATAAACTTACCCTGTTTTCCCTGAACCCGGTGTATGA
>JAZGGT010000101.1:0-15299 GCA_036480555.1 Bacteroidales bacterium
ACGATGCCGAAGATACCCATTATAGGAATATTTATCCGGCAGATATCAAGGGATTGAGATATTTCATGACATTAAAGGAGTCATATGGTGGAGATGCGGAACTGGGACTAAAGCATTTTTTACAGGCTTACCTTGCATGTGTGGCCTTTGTAGATGAGCAGATAGGAATTGTGGTCGATGCTGTAAATAACAGCAGATTCAAGGACAATACCATCATTGTGCTTACCAGCGACCATGGCTGGCAAATGGGGGAAAAAGATTACCTGTTCAAGAATTCACCCTGGGAAGAAAGTACCCGTATTCCCTTAATTATCAAATCCCCTGGTTCAAAGGCCGGGGAAACAGTGGATCATCCGGTTTCACTTATCGATCTTTTCCCGACTTTAACTGATTTGTGCGGGCTGACGGGTGATAACCGGAAAAACGAATCAGGAGGGCAGATTGACGGATACAGCCTGTCGCCTTTTCTCAGGGATCCTGCAACATCAGACTGGGATGGACCAGGTGGCGCACTTTCTATTGTTGGCGTCGGGCTGAACAAGGAGGATGTGATGAAACAAACCTATTCTTACCGGACCAGGGATTGGCGTTATATTCGTTATATGGACGGTACGGAAGAATTGTATGATCATCAGAATGATCCATACGAATGGAAGAATCTTGCAAGTGAGAATGACTATCAGGCAAAAAAGCAAGAGTTACAAAAAGCTATGTTTAAAATTATCAAAGGCGGTTACTAAGAACATAGTTATATTCTGATAGGCTTGTGTTTTAAATGATAATTCATAACTCATAGGTTAACAAGCAATTATATCATGAATAGAAACATCAGACTAAGCGGATTATTCACACTGCTGTATATTACCGTTTCAACCTTTGCTCAACAGGATTCTGATTCAGCAATACTGTCACTTGATGGTACCTGGGAAATAATTTTTGATCATAAGAACCAGGGAAAGGATGAATTGTGGCACACGGATGTTGCCTTTGAAAACCACCCTTCAAAACAGGAGATACTCGTTCCCAGTTGTTGGGAAGAGGTAGAAAAAGATTATGAAGGTGTGGCTTTTTACCATCGCAAATTTACTGTTCCTGGCAACTGGGAAGGCAAAATAGCAGAGCTTCATTTCGCGGCGGTAAATTATTTGTCTGAAGTATGGATAAATGACCAGGTGCTTGGATTTCATGAAGGGGGATTTACTCCTTTTAAGTTCCGTGTTGACAGATTGATCAGACCGGGAGAGGAGAATACCCTTACACTGCGGGTGGTGGGCCCTATTCTGCTAACCGACAAGAAAATCGATGGTATGGGGCGAATGGAAGTGCCGCAGTGGCGCGGGGCCATTACAGGCGGGATCTGGCAATCGATTACCCTGAAAGCCTCAGGAGATGCCCTGGTAAAAGATGTGTTTATTGAACCAAAAATTGAGAATAACACTGCAGTGGTCAGCTGGGATATTGAAAATACTGCAGCGGATCATCTCCCCTCCCTGTTGGAAATAAAGATATTGGATGCTTCCGGTAAGGTGGTTGCACAAAAACAGGAGAAAGTAAAATTACTGCCGGGGTCAAATAAAAACAGATGGACTTTCGAATTGATGGATGCATCTTATTGGTCAATGGATAATCCCTATCTGTATGCTGCTGAAGTGGCCATTAAAACCGATGGCATTGTTTCCGACCACTGGGGAACGCGTTTTGGTATGCGGGAGTTTACCATTCGAAATGATGAGTTTTACCTGAATGGGGAACCGATATATCTGAAGGCCTGCTTTTTCGAGGGACTGTATCCTGTAAAGCTGGCTTATCCCGATAGCAGGGGAATGGCAATCCGTGAAATTCAGCTGGCGAAAGAAGCAGGCTTCAATATGATCCGTCCCTGGCGTAAACCACCGCCACCCATGTGGCTTGATTTATGCGATGAAATGGGAATGATGACAGTAGGCAGTCTGGTTGTTGAATGTATGGAGCGTCCAGTATCCACACCATACTTAACACAAAGGGTTGAAAACGAATTACGTCAGTCCATTTTGCGTGACAGGAACCGGACTTGTGTCGTGATGTGGGAATTGTTTAATGAACTTCACCGCCCAATCCTGATCCAGCTATTGCGTCCCATGTCCCTGCTTGCCCGTGAGTTAGATCCGACCCGGTTAATTCTTGATGAATCAGGAGGTTGGGCAGAAGGTGCTAAAATGTACCTTCCCTACGAGCGCACCGGGTTTAAGTTCAATGATATTCATGACTATGCAGGCTCCCAGATAACAGAGGATATCTACAACGGTTATTTAATGATTGGCACCACCAAAGAAGAGCGAGAAAGAAAGAATATGGGACATGTTAAAGTTCCTGGCAGAAATGTTGTACCGGATCGCATGTCATTTGTGTCAGAATTGGGTTATGGAAGTCTGCCGAACCTGGTTGAAAACAATAAGCAGTTTGAGAAGCAAGGAAACCCGATTGTACCGGCTACACGGTACCACAAAAGACTGGCGGAAGAACTTACTGCTGCGCTTAAAACAACAGGGTTTGATGAAGTGTATCCTGACCTTGAACAATTTTGTCTCGATCAGCAAAAAATGCATGGTATAGCCAACAAAAGGATGTTGGAAGCCTCGCGGTGCAATCCGAATGTAAAAGGCTATTGTGTCCACGCTCTTGCCGGGGGTGACTGGGTTCTGGGTGCCGGATTGATTGATCTTTGGAGAAACCCCAAAACAGCAGCATACGACATGACCAGAGAAGCAAACCAGCCACGGATTGTATCTATCCGGGTATTGCCTCGTAATGTGTATGCAGAAAAAGGTGCGCAGTTGCAGATAACAGCTGTCAATGAACTTGAAAAACTAAAAGCCAAAGCGCTGGTTGAAATTGTTTCGGAAAACGGAAATATAGTATTTACTGAGGAGTTTACTTCAGCCTTGCCAACCGGCGTATCGGATCTTTTTAAGTCCAGGCTAGATACGAAAATCATGAAGGGCAGCTATGATATCAGTGTAATCCTTCAGGATGAAGATGGCAATATTTTCACTTCAAATAAGGCATCTTTTGATGTATTTCAACCGGAACAACTTGCAGCACAACGAACAAAGTTTTCTGTGATTGATCCGGCCAATTCAATAATTCCTTATCTGAAAACCTCGGGTATTGAATACACAGTTTTTGATCCTGACCAGGATCTTTCTGTTCCGGTTATTATCGGAACTGCTCCTAAAGAAGATGATGACTACAGGAAAGAGGTTATGGCCGCAGAAGAATTTGCTAAAAATGGAGGATTCGCTGTATTTCTGTATGTTCCCGGAGAAAAGTTGCCCTGGTTTAACCGCAAGCTAAGCGACACGCAAATCGAGGCACTTCCACTCAAAGCCCAATTACTCAATTCTCTTGGCTTGTGGGCGGGCAGGCCGCATATGGTAAAGGAGCATCCTGTTTTTGAGGGGCTTCCCGCTAACATCATTATGAGCGGAATTTACGAGAATATTCACCCGACAGAATCAATGGTACGGCAGGAAGGTGAATACATATGCGGTGTGGTAACATATGACCATTTTAAAGATATCGATAAAATGAAGCGGCATTATGCCGGTCCCGGTGACGTATGGTGGGCAGCAGATGTTTTGCTTGCTCCAATGGGAAAAGGTAAAATGTTGCTTTCTACTTTGAAACTCACGGAAAATCTGGGCAAAGATCCTGTTGCTGATAAAGTGCTTTTCAATATGATTCAATTTGCTGCAAAAAATGATGTGGAAAAATAGAATATTCAATATTAAACGCAATTTGAAGCTTGCCTTTGTGGGTAGTTTGTTGCTCAATATTTGTTTTCCAACTTTTGCCGCAGAAATGAAAATCCGTCCTGGTGTGACGGGTATCTGGTTGCAGCCGGATGAACAAGAATCTCCCTCATTTACCTGGCAGTCGCAGTGGATCTGGATGGATGAAACCATCGAATCCGATGTAATGCTTGCCCGGCGATCCTTTGATCTGGACCAGGCACCTTTGGAAGCGCGGCTTCGCATTACAGCCTCTTCAAAATATCAGCTTTATTTGAATGGCGAGTATATTTGCCAGGGGCCTGCGCGAAGTGCACCTCATCATCAATCCTATGATATTCTGGATGTTACGGGATTGCTTCGGGAAGGCAAGAACACACTTGCAATACGGGTTCACCATCAAGCCGGGAAGCACTCGTACCACCACACCGGGCGAGCGGGTTTACTGGCTCAACTCGATATTTCTTCAAATGCAAGGGAGTTTTCTCTTCTAACGGATGGCACCTGGAAGGTAGCTCCTGATCTCTCATGGGACAATGCTGCGCCAAGGATAAACAGGTTCCAGCTTGCAGTGAACGACCGGGTAGATATGCGTCAACAGATTAATGGGTGGAATGAGCCAGGCTTAGACGATGTCAAGTGGTCGGGTGCGATACCACTGATGAGAACAGTTGGATGGCCATCGCCCCAGGAAAATGCACGGGCGCAGACATTGACCCCACCATGGACCTCATTGGTCCCCCGGGATAGTCCCTACCTGCTGGAAGCGGAAGAACAGGCGGTAAACCTGTTAGCGGCTATGCAGATTGACGAGTTTGTTTCTGAAAAACAAAAAGGTATATTGTCAATCAATCCCATACCGCTTTCCCAACAGATCGATGAACGCATCGCCGGTGTTTTTCCTGCGTACCAGACTGGAAGTAAACCATTGCTTATACCTGCTTCTGATACGCCCCGGACCTGGTTGCTATTGTTCGATTTCGGCAAGGTTTTGAACGGCATGGCCAAACTGGATATTGAGGGGACTGCCGGAACGATTGTCGATATCCTGTATGCACCTTTTGTTGTAGATAACCAGTTTACACATAAAACTGTGGATTCTGACTTTCTGGACCGGGTCGTTCTTTCCGGCAACAGGGATATCTGGGAAGCTACCTATTTAAAACCCATTCGCTATATGGGCATTGTGGTTCAGAGTGGAAAAAAGCCCATCAAGCTTTATGCTGCAGGGATACACCATATTGCCTATCCCTTTGAGAGAAAGGGGTATATCTATGCTTCGGATGCTCCCTGGGTCGAGCAGTACGTGGAAGCTTCTGCCAGAACGATACAGGTTTGCACGACGGATGGATATACCGATAACTATCGCGAGCGCCGGCAATACGCTCAAACAGGTTATTATGCAGCACTTGGAAACCAATGGATTTTTGGAGATATGGCATTGCAGCGCCGCTATCTCCTTCAGGTGGCACAAGAACAGGAGGCGAATGGCATGATGCCAGCTTATGCGCCACTTGCCGGTGATGACTTTATGATTATTTTGGATGCCAACTGCTTATGGATCAGAAGTTTACACAACTACTTTATGTATTCAGGCGATACGGCCACTATAAAGGAATTACTACCTGCTGCCGAAAAGCTGATGAGCTTATTGCATACCTATACCAATTCACTTGGTTTGCTGGACCAATCCCCCTATGCCTACTGGCTGGATCATGCACTGAATGATCGCCGGGGCGCAAATTTCTGCCTGAATGGACATTACCTCGGAGCACTCGAAGATTTTTCAAAAATACTTGGTTGGTTAAACGAACCGGGGGAAAAGGTATATCTGGCAAGGGCGGACTTACTTCGCCAATCGCTCCGGATTCATTTCTGGGATAATGAGCGCCAGCTTTTTTCGGATGCATTAATTGACGGGAAACGCTCTGACATGTTTAGTGAACATGCCAATGCCATGGCACTGACCATGAACGTAGCTACTTCTGCACAAGTCGAATCAATAGCCAGACAACTGCTTGCTTCTGATCAGCATAACTTCATTCAAAGAATATCAGGCATGACCATGGTTACACCGGCCATGTCCTATTTTCTGCATAAGGGACTTTGTAACCATGGTTATGTAGAAGAATCTATTCTGATGTTCCGGGAACGGTTCGACAGAATGTTGGCTCCCAATACCAACGGTACCTTATGGGAAGAATGGTGGCTCGATGGTACCGGTCGCAGCGGAACTTTGCAAAGGGGAAGAACGCGTAGCGATGCACAAACTGAATCTGCCTTCCCACCTGCTTTGTTTGCCGAATACCTTTTAGGGATCAGGCCAATAATGCCCGGAATGAAGAAAATCGAACTTTTTCGCTCGCCTTCTGGACTAGAACAAGTTGAAGGTGCAATCCCTTCACCCGAGGGGAAGCTTTTCGTGCGGTGGAATCTGGATGAAGATGGAAGCGGTGAATTGGATGTGGAAGTTCCCGGGGCGATGCAAGTGGAACTCGACCTGGCAAGCCTGGGTGAACAGGCCAGAAGAAAAATTTTAGTAGATGGACATCCATATTTCACTGATATGGACAGCACATCTTATTTACTTCTGTCACAAGGCAAGCATAAGGTGAAGTTTTAATTCTACTTAATCAAT
This sequence comes from Bacteroidales bacterium, assembly GCA_036480555.1. GTDB lineage: Bacteria > Bacteroidota > Bacteroidia > Bacteroidales > SM23-62 > SM23-62. The sequence goes on from JAZGGT010000101.1 coordinate 6,409, forward strand.
TCAACCACTTCCGTATATCATCTTCATTCAACAGGGGATCTTTTGTCATATTCATCAGCTCAGCAAGACGCTGGGTAAGATGATCAGAGATTTCTTTGTATTCCGGATGTGTATAATAGTTGGTCAGCTCATCGGGATCTTCTTCCAGGTCAAACAACCAGGGGATGTCCTGTTTTGACAGCACCAGCTTGTACCTGTCACTCACAGCGGTTACCCAATGCGGATCTACACCATGAGCCCGCATGTAGGTAATTTCATCACTGTCGATAACCGCATCCTCATTTAGAAATATATCCGAATCATCTCGTCCATGCTGACCTGGAAGTTTATCATTCATGTCTAAAATACCCAGCAAGGTAGGTGCGAAGTCTGCAGAGGTATATGCTTTGTTGATGACTTTACCGGCCCTGATATGCCCGGAATATTTCATTATGAAGGCTACTCCGGCAGAGGTCTCGTAGGGAGCTCCTTTATTATGCTTCCGGTGTTCCCCCATCATGTCACCATGATCGGAGGTGAATACTACAATGGTATTGTCTTCATGCCCTGACTCTTTCAAAAAGGCAAGTAGTTTACCCACATTATCATCGATGCATTTTACCATACCGAAATACTGGGACATGGATTTCTGGTTCAGCTTTTCGGATTTAATGCGATTATTTCCACCACCTAACCAGCCTGGCGTTTGTTCCGGAGTCTGGAAAAAGGTTTTTGGTGTCTGGAAATTCATCTCATTGTACATAGTATCATAAGGAGCCCGGACCGAGTTGGGACCGTGTGGATCAGGCAGGCTTAACATCATACAAAATGGTGTGTTCTCATCAACCTCTTTTATAAGTGCAATGGTTCTATCTGTAAGAAAATCGGTGGCAAATGAGTACTCATCCGCCCCGGTGATATCGTATATGTATTTATCCAGCTCTTCAATATGGCTCCCCACTACTTTTGCTTTATTGCCGGTGTCGGCAAAAACCTTCCAATGTCCACGGTTAAACATGTACCGGTTATCTACCCAGCCAAATTTTCTTTCAGGTTCCCATCCGGGTTTGGCCTCGCCATCCAGGTGCCATTTGCCGACATACCCTGTTGTATAACCGTTATTTCGTAAAATCTCGGCAAAGGTCACCATTGAGTCGTACATGGGAAGGTTATTCTGTGGTGCCCCGGTGGTATGGGGATATAATCCTGTCATAAAGGCGGCACGAGATGGTGTACAGACGGGAGCAGCTGCATAAAAACTCGTGCAAAGCAGTCCATCCCTGGCCAGCAGATCAATATTCGGGGTTTCAACCTTGACACCCTCTCCCCATACAAATGCCAGGTCATCAGGTAAGAAGTTCCGATAGCAACCCAGTGTCCGGAAGTTATGTTCATCGGTGTAGATAATCAATATATTGGGCTTCTCAGTAATCTTTACACAAGCTGTCAAACCCATTAGTAAAATCATTGAGATGCGTAACATCTTCATAATAAACTTTATTAATCCAATTGGAAATATAAGAATTTATCAGATGAATATTCAGCCAGCACAGACTCAATTCATTATCATTCTATTTGCTTTGAAAATCTTCTCATGTGGACAGACCAATATTTACCCTTATCTTTAAGGATCTGAATTCTTATTATGGATATACAAGAGGCAAAACAAAAGATCTGGGAAGCTGGCAAAAGACTGCTGGCCGAAGGACTGGTCAAAGGTACCTGGGGAAATATCTCACTCCGTGTTGACCAGGAAACCATGGTAATCACACCGTCCGGCAGGGAATACCTGGACCTTAAACCGGAAGAAATGGTAGAGGTCAATATCAAGAACTTTGAATATAAGGGAAGCATAAAACCTTCCACCGAGTTCAAGATGCATGGTGAGATTTTCAGAAAACGCAATGAAATCAATGCCGTTATACATACCCACCCACCCTCTGCATCCACTGTCGCTGCTGCCCGCAGGGAAGTTCCCCCTATACTCGACGATATGGCCCAGATTATCGGTCCCACTGTCAGGGTGGCCGATTATGCCAGGTCAAGCTCCAGAAAAATAGAACGCGCTACCCTGAAGGCGTTGAAAGGCCGGATGGCCTGCCTTTTGGCCAATCATGGTGCAGTGTGCATAGGACGTGACCTGGATGAAGCCTTCGTGGTCAGCCAGGTCCTCGAAAAAGCCTGCAGAACCTTCATAGAGGCCGAGTTCCTGGGTGGGGCCAAAAGCATCAATAAAGTTGAGGCATACCTGATGCATCAATATTACCTGAACAAGTATTCCTAGCAGAAGAAAGTCAACAGATAGCTATTGTAATTAAACCATCATGCAACGCCGTAACTTTTTAAAGACCTCTGCATCTGCGGCCATATTGGCAGGAACCCTTCCCGCTTGTGCTGTACCCCATAACCAGGAAGAATCATTCTATGGCCACCAGGGAAGGATCAGGGATTACCAGAAGTTCTCCATTATCGATCCCGGATTAAAGATCGAAAAGATTGAGACATGGTCGCAGCCCAATGTGGCTGTAGTCCGGGTAACTGCCGACAACGGTATGGAGGGATGGGGACAGATCTCCACCTACGATGCCGATATTTCCGCACAGGTTCTCCACAGGAGAATTGCCAGCCTGGTACTGGGATCTGATCCGGCTGAAATCGATGACCTGGCAGACCGTTGTGTTGAACGCAACCTGAAATTCCCATGGTCCTACGTCCTCCGTGCCCTGGGAGGAGTTGAGACAGCCATATGGGATCTGTACGGCAAGATCAGACAGCAGCCGGTCTGCGAATTACTGGGAGGAGAAGTCAAACCTGTTCCCATCTACGGTTCAAGCATGAGCCGGGCCATTAAACCTGAAGATGAGGTTGAAAGATTTACCAGGTTGCGTGATGAAATGGGTATTAATTCATTCAAATTCAGGGTTGGAAAGGAAGCCAGCCGTAACGGCGATGCCTGGCCTGGCCGGACCGAAGAGATGATCAAGGGTGTCGGATCTGCCCTGGCTGACAGCTGTACCTTGCTGGTGGATGCCAACAGCGGTTATACACCGGTGCGGGCGATCGAGGTGGGGAAAATGCTCCAGGATTACGGGATCAGCCAGTTCGAAGAACCCTGCCCGTACTGGGAGATTGAATGGAATGCAGAGGTGACCAGGTCTCTCGACCTGAAAGTATCGGGAGGGGAGCAGGATAATGACCTTTCCCAGTGGAGACGGATAGTCAGCCTTCCGTCGGTAGATATCATCCAGCCCGATCCCCTTTACCTGGGTGGGGTAGTACGGACTGTCCGGGCGGCCCTGATGGCCGCGGAAAAAGGGATCCCATGTGTGCCCCATTCTGCCAATCTTTGCATGGTGACTGTATTTGCCCTTCACATAATGAGGGCCATTCCCAATGCCGGCCCCTACCTGGAATACACCATAGAGGATGGCGGGATCAATCAAATTGCCAGGGAATTATATTCACCTAACCTGGAGATCGTTGATGGCGCGCTCGATATGCCATCTGCACCTGGCTGGGGAGTTGAGTTTAACAAAGAATGGCTCGATAAGGCTGATTACCAGCTGAGTGATGAGAACAATTGATCTGGTCATATTTATTGTTTACCTGGTGGGGATCATGGCATTTGGCGGTTCCTTTTACAGGAAGAACAAAACTTCATTGGCATTTACCCTGGGTAACCGGAGTATTCCGCGCTGGGTAGTGACCATGTCCATATTTGCCACTTTTGTCAGCAGTATCAGTTACCTGGCATTACCCGGGATTGCTTACCAGTCAGACTGGAATGCCTTTGTTTTCAGCCTTTCCTTACCCATTGCGGCCATCATAGCCGTGAAGGTTTTCGTTCCTTTGTACCGTAAGGTCAATAGTCCATCGGCATACACTTACCTGGAACAGCGATTTGGTGCCTGGGCCAGGATCTATGCATCGGTCAGTTATTTTCTGACACAGCTGATGCGTATCGGTACCATTCTGTACCTGCTGGCCCTGATGATCCATTCCATCTATGGATGGGACATGAAAACGGTGATCATTGTAACCGGGATGGCAGTTATGATCTATGCTGTCCTGGGGGGAATACAGGCTGTTGTCTGGACCGATGCCATACAGGGCATCATCCTGATTGCGGGGGCGGTGGTCTGTACTGTTTATATCTTGTTCAATATGCCTGAGGGCCCCGGACAGATGTTTGAGATTGCCAGGGATCATGCCAAATTCAGTCTGGGCAGTTTTGAATTCGATCTTACCAGTTCTACTTTCTGGGTGGTCCTGGTTTACGGGATCTTCATCAACCTTCAGAATTACGGGATAGATCAGAATTATATACAACGGTATCTTGCCTCAAAATCTGACAGGGATGCAAAAAGATCTGCTTTCAGCGGCGGCATGTTGTATATACCTGTTTCCTTGATGTTCCTGTTTATTGGTACTGCCCTGTTCGCATTTTATCGTTCCGGTGCCGGAGTTCTGCCGGCTGAACTACTGGAGATCAATCGAAGCGATGCCGTATTTCCCCATTTCATAGCCAATGAACTGCCCGCCGGTATTACAGGTCTTTTGATCGCATCAATCTTTGCTGCCGGGATGAGTACCATTTCCACAAGCTATAACAGCACAGCGACCGTTTTACTGACAGATTATTACAAACGTTTTTTTAATAAATCCCCTTCAGAAAGGCAATCCATGCGAATGTTGTATATATCTTCGCTAGTGATAAGTATTTCAGGAACCTGTATTGCCATGGCCATGATCAATGTAAAAAGTGCACTGGATGCCTGGTGGAAAATGGCTTCCATATTCAGTGGAGGGATGCTCGGCTTGTTCCTGCTGGGTGTATTCTCCCGGAAGAAAAATACAATTGCTGCCGTCATTGGTGTTATAGCCGGATTCATGGTCATTCTCTGGCTGAGTCTTTCAAACCTGTTACTGGGGCCCTCCGCCATCGGGAACCAGATCCATACTTATCTCACCATCGTTCTGGGAACCAGCACCATCTTCCTTGTCGGATTTTTGGTTTCAGTGTTTCTAAAGAAAAAAACGGTACCGATAATACTGCTGGGATTGATTATGTTATTTTCCGCCTGTAAGACCAGTACTGCTCCCAAACAGAACACAATGGATATTCCGAAATTAACTTCACAGGGAGAGAATGGCTATATATCCGGTGAATTCATTTACCCTCTTGATGACACGCCAACGCCAGAATGCCATGCCTCTACTGTAGCTGAGATTCCCGGGGGACTGATTGCTGCATGGTTCGGGGGACGGTATGAAAGTAATCCTGATGTGGGTATCTGGGTTTCCCGGTATGTAGATAGCAGCTGGACAAAGCCTGCAGAAGTGGCCAACGGGATACAATCTGATACCCTGCGTTACCCCTGCTGGAACCCGGTGCTGTTTCAGCCGGTATCCGGACCATTAATGTTGTTTTATAAAGTCGGTCCTGATCCGCGGGGCTGGTGGGGCATGCTGAAAACTTCCGGGGATGGTGGGATGACCTGGTCAGAGGCTTCAAAGCTGGGCATGGGACCGCTCGGACACCTGATCGGCCCGGTGAAAAATAAGCCGGTCCAGCTTGAAGATGGTAGCATTCTCTGTCCATCCAGTACCGAGGTCAGGGAGCCGGGAAAGAATGATGCGTGGATGGTGCATTTTGAGCTGACAAAGGATCTTGGCATGACATGGCAGGTAATAGGTCCCATTAATGATGGTATTAAATTCGATGCTATACAGCCAAGCATTTTATTCTACCGCGACGGAAAGATGCAAATTCTTTGCCGCACCAGGCAGGGCGTAATTTCCCAGTCCTGGTCCAATGATCAGGGGAAAACCTGGGATGAAATGACAGCTACCTGGTTGCCCAACCCAAACGCCGGGACGGATGCAGTGACTCTGCTTGATGGCCGGCAGCTGCTGGTTTATAATCATACACAGCGAAGTGGAGATTTTCCGGCGGTACGCAACATGCTGAATTTAGCTGTTTCCTATAATGGGACAGACTGGATAGTGATAATGACACTCGAACGGCAGAAAGATGAATTCTCCTATCCGGCAGTAATTCAGGCTTCAGACGGACTGGTGCATATAACCTATACGTATATGCGCCGGAGTATCAAGCATATTGTTATTGATCCTGAAAAACTATATTAATTATTCAAATGTTATGAAAGACAAAACCATTTTCCTGGCGCAAGTGAAACACCTAATAATCAGCCTATTGGTGTTGATGGCGCTGTTTTTGGGTTCGTGTAAATCAGCTGAAGATCCCAATATCGTCTTTATCCTGGTAGATGACCTGGGATGGAAGGACCTTGGATGCTATGGCAGTGAATTCTATGACACTCCAAACCTGGATAAACTGGCTGCACGGTCTGTACGATTTACCAATGCTTATGCTGCATCCCCGGTCTGTTCTCCCACACGCGCAGCCATAATGACCGGCAAGCATCCGGCCAGGGTAAATATCACCGATTGGATCCCGGGCATGTCTATCTCCAGGGCCCGCGACCCGAAGTTGATCCCCCCGGAGGATATCCATAATCTGCCATTGGAGGAGTTCACCATTGCCGAGGCTTTCAGGGAACGTGGCTATAAGACATTCTATGCAGGGAAATGGCATCTGGGGGAGACAGCCGGATTCTGGCCGGAATTCCAGGGTTTTGAGATCAATAAGGGTGGTGTTAACTGGGGAGCACCACGAAGGTCCGATGGAGCAAACGGATATTATTCCCCCTATAATAATCCCAGGCTGGTAGATGGTCCCGATGGAGAATACCTGACCGACAGGCTGACGGATGAATCCATGCAATTCATTGACGCAGCCGGTGATGATCCCTTTTTCCTTTACCTGGCTTTCTACACCGTGCATACGCCCATCATGGGTTGTGATAAATATGATAAATACTATCAGGAAAAAAGCCTTCAGTTACCGAATAAGGGAGAGATGGTCACCAGGGATGAACATGATACCCAAACCCGAATCAACCAGAGCAACCCCGGATATGCGGCCATGGTCCGATCCATGGATGCCAATGTAGGAAGGCTGCTCGAAAAACTGGAAGAAAAAGGGCATGCTGACAATACCATCATTGTGTTTACTTCTGATAATGGGGGACTCACAAGCATTCCCCGGGGTGGTCCCACAGCCGTTGTCCCGCTCAGGGCCGGAAAGGGATGGTGTTATGAAGGGGGGATCCGGGTTCCACTGCTAATCAGTTATCCGGGAATGCAGCACGCTGGTGAGATTTGTGATGTACCCGCTATCAGTATGGATTATTATCCCACATTGCTGGAGCTTGCAGGGATGGATCCTGATCCTGATCAACACATCGACGGGAAGAGCATCCTTCCTTATCTTGAGGATCCCCAAGGGGAGGCAAACCGGACCCTGGTATGGCATTATCCGCATTATCACGGCTCCGCCTGGAGGCCGGGCTCTGCAATCCGGGATGGCAACTGGAAACTCATTGAATTTTATGAGGATAATTCAGTGGAGCTATATGACCTTGAAAATGACCTGGAGGAAAGGGTGGACCTGGCGGAAGAATTACCGGATATAGCTGCAAAGCTGAGGACCCGCCTGCATGCAGAGCTGGAGAAAATGGGCGGGCATTATCCGGTGCCGAGATAAGGTTGATCATTAAATTATCATATGGTGAATAATTTCATTAAAGCTTTCGGGTTTTCATTGTTGATCCTGCTGAGCGGATGTTCAGGGCATGGTAAGAAAAGGATTCGGACTGGCGGACCCGAAGTGGTCCGTTTTAAAGTCCTTCCCTTTGATTTATCGGATGTCACACTCCTGGATGGGCCCTTTCTTCATGCAACAGAATTGAATAAAAATGTATTATTGAATTATGAGCCTGACAGGTTTCTGGCAAAGTTCCGGACTGAAGCGGGACTCGAACCCAGGGCCTTGCATTATCATGGATGGGAGGATCAAACCCTTGCCGGCCATAGCCTGGGGCATTATCTCAGTGCCTGCGCATTAATGTACCGGTCTACCGCTGATGAAAGGTTCCTCGACAGGGTGAATTATATCGTTGATGAACTTGCACTGGTGCAGGAAGCAGACGGAGATGGTTACATCGGAGCCTTCCCCGACGGCAAAAGGATCCTGGAAGATGAGGTTGGCAGGGGGGATATCCGGTCAAAGGGATTTAGCCTGAATGATATCTGGGCTCCCTATTATACCCAGCACAAAATCTTCTCGGGTCTTCTGTATGCTTACTATCTCTGTGGTAACGAAAAGGCATTGCAGATCAGCATTCAATTTGCGGATTGGTTATATGCCGTTGTGGGTGATTTGAATGATTCCCTGGTGCAGGTAATGCTTCATTGCGAACATGGGGGGATCAACGAATCCCTGGCTGAGCTTTATGCCATAACCGGGGAAGAAAAATACCTCTCGTTTTCCAGGGTTTTCCATCACAGGGCCATCCTGGACTCACTGGCCGGGGACGTGGATGTACTACCGGGAAAGCATGGCAATACCCAGATTCCAAAATTGATCGGACTGGCCCGCAGGTATGAACTGACTGGCGATGAGACGGACCGGAGATCAGCGGAATTTTTCTGGGACAGGGTGGTGCATCATCATTCCTATGTGACGGGCGGGCACGGGAATCATGAGTATTTCGGCCAGCCTGACCAGCTTTCAAAAAGATTAAGCGATGGTACCACGGAGACCTGCAATGTGTACAATATGCTTAAACTGTCCAGGCACCTCTTCCTCTGGGAAGCCAATGCCGAAACAGCTGATTACTATGAAAGGGCACTGTTTAACCAGATCCTGTCTTCCCAGCATCCGGGTGATGGCAGGGTGATTTATAACCTTTCCCTGGAAATGGGAGGGCAGAAGGAATACCAGGATCCATTTTGGTTTACCTGCTGCGTCGGTACCGGGATGGAAA
>JAZGGT010000102.1:0-3628 GCA_036480555.1 Bacteroidales bacterium
CGATCTCCGGGCGGAAAGTATCCACGGATATAAGCATATCCGGATGGGTTTTGCGAATGATATCCAGGGCCATCTCCAGCCGCCTAATCTCTTCCCCAGCGGAGATCCCGCCCGATCCCGGCCGGGAGGAATAAGCGCCAATATCCAGTATGTCAGCGCCTTCCGAAATCATTTCAGTGGCAGTTATAAGTATCCCCTCAGTATCCATCAGGCGGCTCCCCTGATAAAATGAATCGTTGGTGATATTCAGGATTCCCATGATCCGGGGCTGCCTGAAATCGAGGATTCTTCCCCCACAATGCAGGGACTGTTTATGGGAAAAAAATGTATCTTTAGGACTCATTTGCAGGAAGGGTGTTTGCTGAACAAAAGTAATAAAAACCCCCGTATTTCTTGGAATCAATGAAGCAGGGCAGGTATAAATTTATGGTTATCGAGGGACTTGACGGATCCGGGAAATCCACGCAGATTGAACGCCTGCTTGCCTACCTTGAGCTTGAAGGGATCAACCATCAATACCTCCATTTTCCGAGGATTGATGAAGGGTATTATGGTGAGTTGATCGCCAGGTTCCTCCGCGGTGATCTGGGTCCCCTGGAATCAGTGCACCCATACCTGGTAGCTCTCATCTATGCGGGTAACCGTCATGATGCCGGAGAAATGATAGCTTCATGGCTGGCAAACGGGATTACCGTGGTGGCAGACCGTTATGTGGTTTCAAATATTGCCTTCCAATGTGCCAAACTGGAAACGGCAGAGGAACAGGAGGCACTCAGGGACTGGATCCTGAAATTTGAATACGGGTATCATAAAATTCCGCGGGCTGACATGAATATTTTCCTGGATGTACCCTTCCAGTTCACCAGGCAGAAATTGAAAGGGGAACGCAGTGGGGAAGACCGGGACTACCTGAACGGGAAAACAGATATTCATGAACAGGATCTGGATTTTCAGAAGAAAGTCCGGCAGGTATACCTTGATCTGTCTGTTTCAGAACCGACCCTTCAGGTTATAAATTGCAGTGACAGCAGGGGAGAGATGCTTTCGCCGGACGAAATATTTATTTCCATTCAGCACCTGCTTTTTCCGGCTGGTGCATGATAATCGCTTCTCATGAAAACAGAAAATATTTTATCACTTATTTCAAGGTTGATTCTCGGGATTGTATTCATTTTCAGTGGCTTTGTTAAGGGAGTGGATCCGATGGGATCTACCTATAAGTTCATAGATTATTTCAATGCTTTCAATCTTGGTTTTCTGGAACCATTCGCTCTGGTACTGGCAATCACCCTTGCAGCAGTGGAATTTATCATTGGGGTTTCTCTGCTTTTCAGATTCAGATACCACCTGGCTGTGTGGGCCGTGCTGGTATTCATGTCGTTTTTCACCATTATAACCTTTATCCTGGCACTCACAAACCCGGTGTCGGACTGCGGGTGCTTTGGAGATGCCATTATCATGACCAACTGGCAGACCTTTTTCAAGAATCTTATCCTCATACCCTTTGTGCTGCATATTTTCTGGTTCAGGGCTTCCGGACAGGATGAGTTTAAACCACCCTTCTCATGGCTGGCACTTATGGTATTCACCCTTGTTTTCCTGGGCATCGAGTTCCATGCCTGCCGACATTTGCCACTGCTTGATTTCAGGCCCTACAGTGTGGGGACATATATCCCTGCGAAAATGAATATGCCTGAAGGAGCTCTACAGGATGAATTCAAAACATTTCTTTATTACGAGAAAAATGGGACCGTTGAAGAATTCAACGAAGACAATTTTCCCTGGGAGGATACTACCTGGACCTATGTGGATTCAAAACATATCCTGGTAAAAAAAGGATATGAACCACCCATTCATGATTTTACCATTGTTGATGAGATAAATACAGATATAACCAGCACTCTGCTTTCGGATGAAGGATATAGTTTTTTACTGGTGGCAGCACATCTTGGAGATGCTGATACGTATGCCATGAATTATGCCTCCAGGCTGGCAGCATGGTGCGGGCAGGCAGGACATTCATTTTATTGTACCACAGCATCCGGTGAGCAGGAAATTGAGAAAATACGGCAAACCCTGGATCCTGCCTTCGGTTTCCATACCACCGATGAAATCACCCTGAAGACCATTGTCAGGGCAAATCCCGGACTACTCTTACTCAGGGAGGGTACCATCCTGGCCAAATGGCATTACAGGGATTTTCCAGAACTTGAAGAATTCGAGAATATCCTGCCATCCCTGATGACGGCAAACAGGATTGCATCGGAAAACAGGGTCCTGGGATTCTTCATTGTCCTGTTCCTGCTGATCTCGGCGGGTCTGCATCTGTTTATGCCTCGCGGGAACAGGGATAAATAACACGCCGGTGGCAGTTTACTTGGTAAAAAAGATATTATATGGAATCCTGGTAGCCTGGGGTGTTATCACGATTGTGTTCCTGTTATTCCATGTCCTTCCCGGCGATCCGGCCAGGATGATGGTAGGGCAGCGGGCTGACAAGGCAACACTGGAGAGGATCCGGGAGGAACTGGGACTGAACCGGCCGATGTACCAGCAATACCTGCATTACCTTAATGATCTTTCCTTCCTGTCATTGCATGATCCTGTGAATCAGGATAGTTATTTTTATCTCGATCCCGTGGAATATGGAAACGGCCGGGTACTGCTTAGATTTTCAGATACAAGGGCATTTGTGCTGAAGGCTCCTTACCTTGGGCGATCCTTCCAGAGCCGGGAGAAGGTGGGTGAAATACTGGGGACTGCCCTGCCTAATACTTTCCTGCTGGCTGCCTGCTCCATGTTTTTTGCCTTTATCATGGGAACGGCTGCCGGCATTTATGCAGCCATCAGGAAGGATGGTATATATGACCGTTCCATCCTGGTTGTTTCCTCTCTTGGTATGTCCCTGCCTTCCTTTTTTGCTGCCATCCTTATCGGGTGGTTATTTGCCTATAAACTTCAGGATTTTACCGGTTTAAACCTGACCGGGAACATCATGGAAGTAGATGCATACGGAGAGGGTGTCCACCTGCAGCTTAAAAATCTGTTGCTGCCGGCAATTACCCTGGGAATCAGGCCCCTGTCAGTGGTTGTCCAGTTATCCAGGAATTCCATGCTGGATGTACTCAGCCAGGACTATATTCGTACAGCCAGGGCAAAGGGACTGTCATTTTCAAGGATCATTTTCCGGCATGCCCTCAAGAATTCAATGAATCCCCTGGTCACTGCTGTCAGTGGCTGGTTCGCGTCCCTGATGGCCGGTGTGATCTTTGTGGAATATATTTTCGGTTGGAAGGGACTCGGTTATGTTATTGTAAATGCCTTAAATAATTATGATTTTCCACTGGTACTTGGATCAGTCATCCTGATATCTATTATTTTTGTGGTCATTAATATCCTGGTGGACCTGCTCTATGCTTATCTTGACCCCAGGATTCAGTATGCTTAGGAATTATTTTTCATAAAATAAATATTATTCAATTATGAGAAAACAAATCGTAGCCGGAAACTGGAAAATGAACAAGACACTCCAGGAGGGCATTGACCTGGCAAAAAGTGTAAATGAAATGAATGAGCAGGTTGACGGAAATGTGGGAGTTATCGTGGCGCCTCCTTTTATACATCTTGC
>JAZGGT010000103.1:0-3441 GCA_036480555.1 Bacteroidales bacterium
AGACCAGCAGCTGTGCCCGCATCCCCTTGGCATGCCTTCGGTGCAGTATCTCCGTTACGATCCAGATAATGCTGAGGCTGAACAACATGCCCAGGTATGGAGGAAGATGGGTAACCGTTTTAAACACCGGAACAAAGAGGAGTCCGGATACACCCATGATCAGCAGGGGCACAATCAGGGTGGCAAGGCTGGGAAGGATCACATCCACGATGATCCTGCTGGTGGTCACCTGTCCGCCGATCCAGAGCATGATGGTGGTGACATACCCTATGGGAGACCAGGCACCACCGGCGTTTGCCGCCAGTACTACCATGGATGCCATAAACCAGCGGTCCTGCTGTTTGTCAATCAGTTTTCTCAGCAGGGCCACCATTACGATGGTTGTGGTAAGGTTATCCAGGGCAGCTGACATGAAAAACGTGAGCACACTGAGGATCCACATCAGTTTGATTTTGTTGGTCGTTTTGATCTTGTCGGTGATCAGTTTAAAACCTTCATGCGAATCGACCATTTCAACAATGGTCATGGCTCCCAGCAGAAAGAACAGGATCTGTGAGATCTCACCCAGGTGAAAAGTGATCTCATGATGTGCTATAAAATTAATATAGCTTTCAAGCGGATGTTCGTGTATGAATTCTTTAAATGCGTCACTGTTGGGAAGGATGCTGTCAGCTGCCAGGATATAAATGGACCAGAGTAGGACACCGGTCACAGGGCGGATGCCGCTTTATCAACTTTTAAGGGATGTTCCAGGGCAATAGCAGTGTAACCCAAGACGAAAACGACGACCATTAAGACAAACATTGCTGCTGATTTTTGGGGTAAAGAAGTGCAAATACAGGAAAAAAGCGGACAGAAAAATCAGCTTATTCGCTATCAGTTGTGTTATCACTGACATTTTTCTTCTCCTTGTTTTTCTTTTTCTTTTTTGACCCCCTGAAAACGTTCACGTAACGTCTACCCAGTTCGCCAAAACTATTGAAGTCCTCCCGATATAGAAATCCCACTCCCTGGGTATATGGTGCAGTTTTATAGAGTTGATCATAATTATACCTGTTGAAGGCCTTAAAGCGGAATTTCCCATTGTCAGTCAACTTGACATCTACGTCGAAGTCCCCGGCTATCGTATTAGTCCGCTGATTGGCAGCTGTATTTGAAGACTTGTCAGAAACATCAAAATTGGTATGGATGGATACCCTGTCATCAAATATCTGGGTGCTGAGGGCCACTTCAACCTGGTCGCTGGATATTTCATCCCCGGGCCGGTAGTTTACACCTATATCAAAATCGTTGCTGATCTGTGACAGCCAGTTGCTGAGTTGGTTTGACAGAAGCTCGCTGGCAGTGACACCGGCCATACCGGCACCCGTATTGCCGGATCCCCCGGAGGCAGTACTGGGGGCAGAGAAATTGTTGATCACCAGGAGAGATAAGAATTGTTTGGTAAGTTCTTCCTCTGTACTGATGGCATTACGCAGTACATTCCTTGTTTCTTCCTCGGCGGTAGGCATTTCAATTTTAAACCTCAGCAAAGGGTTGAGAAGGTTGCCTTCCATGATCAGGTGACATTCAACCGGCATGCGCTTCTTCAGGTTCTCCGTGGGTTCGGGTACCAGTACACCCGGTGCTGCCCTGGTATCATATATGGCACTCATATTGATCACTGCCCCTGTGGGATCCCCGTTCCATGTGATCCTCCCTCCGCGTTGAACACTCAGCCTTTTATTGATGATATTCTGGAGGGTAAAGAGGTAATCCCCGCGTTCAATGATGTATTCTCCGAATATTTCGAAATCATTTTGCGGATTTACGGTCAGCTGGATATTCCCCGATCCATTCGCCGACATGATATCACCAACCTTGGGGTCGAAAATAATCTCCACAGTTGCATCCCGCGTAACTTCCAGGTCGAAATCAAGGCTTAGCCCGGTCATGTCAACTGTATATTGCCGGTCTACCTCTTTTTCTTCGACTACCAGTGAATCAGGCTGAATAAAAGTGATGAAATTATTTTCCTGAAGATCCCGTCCCTGGTTGATAGGGATAAATATATGTGTGCCTTTTTCCGTTTTAGCGGAAACAACGAGGCGCAGGTTGCCGGGCTGGCCAATAAATCTTATCAGGCCACTCGCTATTGCATCACCATAGAAGGTCTGGTTATGGATCGCACGGGTCTCCATGAAATTGAAATTATCCGACCTGAGACTAAGATCAAAATCAAAATCCCGGAAATACCGGTTTTTAATAATACCTTGCATTACGGATCTGTTCCCTGTTTCATCAAAAAGCTCAAAATCTTTTATTATCAGGTTGTTGTCCCTGACTGTAATTTCATTTGTAAAACTGTAAATGGTCTGAAGGTATTCTACCTGGAAGGATGTTTTTTGTATATTCAATGAACCGTTGACCATTGGTTTATCTGTAACCCCCCCGAGTTGTAATTGTCCGCTTGCAAATCCATCGAGGTCTGTGATCACACTCCTGGTGTAAGGCTCAAAGATCTCAAGTTTCAGCTTGTCAAGGGCCAGGTTAAAATTGATCTTCCGGTTATCAGGGTAATAATCTCCCTTGATTTCCAGGGTCTTCAAATTCCCCCTCATGGCTTCCATTTCGAGACGGATTTTCTGCTCGGGGTTGATCCACCTGGCACGAATGAAAGTATTGCCCAGTTCCTCTTTATTAATGAACAGATGCTTGATTCTGATATCTGAAAGGAACATCGGATTGTTATATACATCCGATATGGTGGTTGTTCCATTCATGATCCCGTCAAGTTGCAATCCGGATTTACTGGTGATCAGGTTCAGGTGTTCCAGATCCAGGTCCGTAAAATTGAAATGCAGTTCATCTGCGGCATGTCTTGAAAGTTTACCATTAACGGCAAGAGATTGTGTGTTGTGACGGACCTGGAGTTTATGAAACTCTACTGATGAAGTATCGATGGTGATCCCCGATTGGTCAAGGTCCCAGATCGTATCCCTGATATAGATCTTACCCGGATTTAAATGTATATCAATCCTGGGGATTTTATAGGATGGTCGGTACATAAAGGAAGCAAATCCACTGATGTCACCCAAAGAAATGTCCTCCTGGTCTTTATTCTTCCAGAGCAGGCTATAATTGAGGCTGTCGCTGTCAATATTCCCGCTAAGTCTGATATTTTCCATATTCAACACTGAACCAGAAACCAATGATTCGCATGTGGTAAGGAAATGGGCCGTGGAATCATTGGTTATCAGGCTGATTTCCAGGTTATCCCACATATTTTCCCTGTATTGAAAACTGGGGAGGTCCCCTTCCAGGTTAAACTCATAAATGGCAGGATTATAATTCCCATAGATCTTTGAATCCCTGGCAAACTCAATTTCCGGGAAAAAGAAATCTGTAATGGGGTAAGTATTTTTCAAATGGAACTTATAACGGAAGTTGTTGAAGCTTTCA
>JAZGGT010000104.1:0-11072 GCA_036480555.1 Bacteroidales bacterium
TAGAAAGAAAGTTTCTCCTCTTCAGAAAACCTTTCAGCTTCATGTACCAGCAGGTCAGAAAATCCTATCAAACTGTGGAATGGATTCTTTAGGTCATGTGAAATAATAGAGATCAGCCTGTTTTTTGTCTGGTTTAATTCATCGAGTTCCTCGCTGTACTTTGTCAGCCTGTCATTGAGCTGTTCAAGTTCCTGGTTTTTATGCTTCAGCATAAGGTTCATCCGCTTGTTCCGTACCAGGGAAAAAGCGATGATGATCCCCAGGACCAATAAAAATACCGCAATGGATATTAAATAGTTCCGGAGGCTTTTCTCCCGCTGAAGGTCCAACTGATTAGTGATATTCTCCTTTTCAAGCCGCTCAATTTCTTTCTCCTTGTTTACCAGGTCATACCTGGATTCCAGATTGGCGATGCTTGTCCGGCTCTCTACATTCATCATGGCTTCACGTATCGTAGCATAATTAAGGTAATACTCGAGTGCCAGCTGGTAATTACCCCTCATTTTATGCAATTCATACAACTTATGGTAAGCATCCTGCAGGATATCATTTGATTCCATGCCCTCCGCGATAGAGAGTGCATCGTCGAGGTATTGAAGTGCTGTTGAATACTCCTTCCTGGCCCCATACAATTCACCAAGATTTACCGAGATCCTGGCCAGGGACCATTTGTCCTGAAGTTCTTGTGCCAGCACCAGAGCATCCCGGTAGAATGATAATGCCAGAGGGTAATTTTGCCGGTGAGTATAATATCTCCCAAGATTCATTTGCGAGCTTACAATCATTCTTTTATTACCTGTCTTTCTGCGGTATTCATATGAGCGATTGTACATCCTGAGGGCCTGGTCAAATTGCTCCATTTCCAGGTGGATATCGGCCAGTACATCCAGGGCATTGGCAACCCCTGATCTATCTCCAATCTGTTCGTGAATGGCCAGCCCTTTCCTGTGATATTCCAGAGCCTTTTCCAGGTCTTCCAATTGCAGGAATATACTCCCTGTGACCTCGTATGTGTGCCCCATCTGTGTCAGGTTATGCATTTTTCGAGATATCTCAAGTGAAGCATAAAGGTTCCTGAGTGCCTCATCATACCTGGCGAGTCGTTGATAATTTATGGCTATATCAAAAAGGAGCCTGTCCATGCCATCCTCTGTTCCTATTTCCTGCAGAATTTCCAGGGACCGGGTATAGAAATCAAGCGATTGCATGAATTGCCCCATCTTCCGGTAAGTTTCTCCCATTCCACTCAGACATCGCGTAAGCCCGGAAAGATCATCCTCTCCGGCTATCTCAAGGGCCCGTTGATAATAATCTATGGATTTTTTGAACTGCCCTTTAAGCATTAGAATATGGGCAACATGACAATTGTCTTCCAGGGATTCATGTTCCTCCAGATTCTTGTTGTATATACCATATGCTTCATCAAGGAAAGGCGCGGCCTTGCCTATATCACCAAGGGAAACCCATGCCGCACCAATGTTCTTGAGGGCTTCTGCCTGATCCCTGAGATTCCCCATGGTCCATGACGCCTCAAAGGCCATATTGGAATATTTCAGGCTGGATTCAGGCTGGAAGTCCAGCTGGATTTGTGCAACCTGATTCAGCAATCTGATCCTTTCATGACCTTCTGCCTGGCCGGCCAGTACAAGTAGGCTATCAGTAAGCGTGCCCGAAGAATGGGCAAGATCCATTAAGGTTGCCAGCAGGATGGGCACAATCAAATACTTCCTGAACATGTGGGTAATTACAGGCTTTAGCATGATAAAGATAATCATGATCGATTAATGCTTCCTGTATTTAAGGAATTATTTATTCAGACTTATCAAGACAGAAGAAATTAATAGTAATTTGCAGTCTTTTGAATTAACCCGAGAGATGAACTGGAAAGATGACCTGAAAAGATTTGAATCTGACAACTCCACCGGTTCAGCTGAGCTGCTTGAAGGATACATTGAACTACTGCTTTACTGGCTGGAGAAAGGTGAACTCCAAACACCGAAGGACAAATCTTTCCTTATGGATCAGATCAAACGGCTTCAGGACAGACATAAGAGTTTATTTGTTTTCCTGCATTTTTCCTACCGGGTTATCCAGCTTCTGAATAGCAACGGAGAAGATTGGAACCATCTGGTAGTGGATTTTTTAAATGAATACAGGGATAAATGGACAGGTGTGAATATCAGGCTGGCAATGCAGGCCGGTTCAGCCATCGATCTGAAACAAAAACTGATCCTTTGTCATAGTCAGAGCAGCGCAGTAAGGGAAATTTTTGAAGCTTACCAGGGGAATAGAAAAAAAGTAAAGATCATACAGACTGAGTCACGGCCCATCCTTGAAGGAAGGATACAGGCAGTGAATTTACACAAACTGGGGTATGAAGTAAAACTCGTATCAGATACAGGGTATGCCCGGCACCTGGACCGGATCAATATGATCTTACTGGGAGCAGATGCCATATTCAGGGACTACTTCGTAAACAAATCAGGCAGCTATAATATCTGCATGGCAGGAAAAAATACAGGCATTCCCGTGTATATCCTTGCAGACTCACGTAAATTCTGGTTCAGCCTGGCGCCTGAGCACCAGGAAATGCAATACAATGAGAGTAAGAAGCCTGGAGAAGAGATATGGAAAGATCCACACCCTGGCATTGATATCGAGAATTTCTATTTCGAAAAAATCCCGGTCGACTGGGCGGATGGTTTTATCACAGAAAAAGAAATCCTTAAACCTTCCCTGCTCCAGAAACTCTAAGAAATACGATGAAAAACATATGCATCCCGCTCTTAATCTTCTCCATCATCATAAGTTTTGAACCGTGTCTCCCCGCCTTCCGGTACCATATCAAGGGACAGTTTTGAAATGACCTTAAGATCCTCAATATCCTCTTCCATATCCAGGTCTTCGGGGTCGTAATGCCACCTGGAAGTTATTTTACTCCCCGTTTCGGCATATTTCTGAAGCAGGATCATGATCTCCAGGATACGCTTTGAGGAGCTGGTATTGAAATATGACAACCTGATGGTGAAATCAATGGGGCCTTTGACTTCCTCCATATATTGCTTAAGCCATGTCATCAACCTGTCATAGAATTCAGTTGTTTTTTCCGGAAAACTCTCTCCTGAGATCTCACATTCACCGGATTCGGCCCTGAAATGCACAAATGGTTTGTCATACTCATCTTCCAGGATTGGGATATAAAGGTTTTCCATGTGTTTATGATTTAAGTGAGCTGTAAATTTAAAGTTTTAATCCCATAACTGTAATATCATCTGTCTGATTCTCGTCAGACATGTAATCATGTAATTCCTCATCCAGCCTGGCTTGCTGTTCATCCATTGGCAAATTCCCATACCGGTTCAGGAAATGCACGAAGCGTTTTGACCGGTATTTTACCCTCGATGGGGAATGCTGGTCCATCAATCCGTCCGTGGTCAGGTAGATCCTGTCTCCTTTTTGTAATGATAATTCATTTTTTGAAAATGGATTGGGATTAAAATGACCTCCTCCTGTGGTACGTCTGTCACCTTTGATAATTTCAACTTCCCTGCCTTCCCTTTTCAGGAAGAGTGATCGTTTGGCACCCGAAAAACTGAGATAGACGGGCTGGTCTTTTTGTTTCCCCACATCCTTCCTGATGATTTTACAAAGGCAAATGTCCATGCCATCGTTATTCTCCGACCTGGGCTGGTTCAGTGCATGCCGTAAGCGTTTATCCATTAATTCGAGTATGGTATCTGTCTCCCTAACCTTACTCTCATTAACAATGGCACTTAATATACGGGATCCTATCATCGACAGGAAAGCACCCGGGACTCCATGACCGGTACAATCTATGACGGCTATAAATATGGTCTCATCGCCGGCCCGGTTTCGTCCCAGGTTTGACAACCAGTAGAAATCACCCGATACAATATCTTTCGGATAAAAGAGCACAAAAGATTCAAACATGCGTTCGATTTCTTTCAGATCCGGGAGTATGGCCTGCTGTATGGTCAGACCGTAGGAGATGCTCGCCCTGATATTTTCATTCTGCCGCTCAATTTTCCGGTTTATATCCTGCAACAGGTCACGCTGGGACTCGATCTCTTCCTTCTGGTTGGAAATGGCCTTATTCTGTTCCTGGATGATCCTGTTCTTTTCCCGAAGGATACGGTTGGCCCTCTTTTTTACACGATATGCACGGTAGATTAAAAATATCATGCTGATGATCAGCAGGGACAGGATTATAAAAAATATCAGTAATAGCTTTTGTTTCTCAATCTTTAAACTCTGGAGCCTTATCTTATCGTCCTGTTCTTCAATCAGCAACTGTTGTTCAGCACTTTCCTTGTACCGCTCATCCAGGGACCTCCACTGTGCCGAGATGCGTTTTTCCTTTTGTGATATATCCTCGTTCATCTCAATGATCTCCTGCTCCTTCTCCTGTATTCTTTCTTCCTGCGATCCAAGAAACCGGATCTTTTCCTGAAGGTCCATTTGTCTAAGATCCACATCATCTGTAAGGTTGCTTAATTGCTCTGTCTGCTGGTTTATGGCTTTGTTCAGGTCGTTTATCTCAGCTGTTCTCTGTTCTAGCTTATGGCTGGTTTCTGCCAGTTTCTCCTGCCGGTCAGATAATACATTTTGAATAGAATCCAGGTTACCGGCAAGTTCTCCCCGCAGCCTTTCCGACTCCTGTACAAGGAGGCGGAGATCATCTTCCCTTCCCCCGACATACATGATCCTGTATGAAAGACTGAGTCCTGCATTATCAATATTGGCTTTATTGATCTCAAAAGGTTTACCGTCCATGCTCTTGCTCAGCAGATTCAGCATAGTATAATTATAATTCATGGCACTATCGGTAATGATCAATACAGGTTCATCCTTAAATCGTTTGAAGACTTTTTTAAGAGCAGCCTGCTTCTCCTTACCCAAAAAGAGAACCTGGACCGGGCGAACTTCCCGGGTTCGCCTGAAATGTTCCACAGAAACGGGAATATTTTTCAAGGTATCCAGGTCAGCTTTCATCCCCAGCATGGAATACACTTTATCTGCACCCAGGATACCTATTCTGAATGTATCCATCTCCGTTTCTTCAGGCCAGGTGACATGAGAGATTAATAGCACAATAAATTCCGATTTCAGCCAGGATTCGGGTACTTTTTGCGAAAAAGAGGTGAATATCAGGATCCATGCTGAAACAATGAGACAGAACAATCTTTTAAGGTGGTAATTCATGTAGCAGATTTCCTGGGATCCGGAGTCTTGAACAAATTTAGGAAAATGGGCAGACTTATCAATAACCAGCTTCGACTATTTGCTGAACTATTAGAAAGTCCAATAAGAAAAGGCGCATACCTTTTGATAAAAAGGTTAATGCGCCCTAATATATATTGATTTCTCAGCTTTTGCTAGTAGGTAATGGAAGGATCTGTAGAACGGCCTGGGCAATAAAATCCTTAATTGTATCAACACCCGCAGCCTGGAGAAGTTCAGCAAACTCTGCTCCCACACCTTTAAAGCGCATCAGATCTGCCATATTTACGAAAGTAAGTATCTGAGATTCTGGTGTTTCATTATTTTTCTTTGTAATCAAACTCATCAGTAGAGGAACTGCAACCTCAGCAATAACAGAAGCTGATTAGATTTAACATCCGTTTTATCGAGAATCTGACCACCAATCTGGTCTCTGAGACCTTCGATTAAATTTTCCATCATATGAAATTGTAGTGTGGAAAGTTTAGTTAATAAGAATTTTGTTTTTGATTAGCAGAGTTTTACTTAAATTAGCTTAAAAAAATGAAACGCCTAAGCCTGTTATTCTCTATCCTTCTGGTTGCCTGGATAAGTATCGCTTCATACTGGTATGTTTATAAAGTTCGAAACCATTGTGGAGACACTGACCAGGCACCCGTATCTGAGATGAAAGATGACATTTCTACAGTGGACTCTGATGCTGTATCGACTGCTGATATGGAGACAGATTCCGTTGCCATCGCGCTTGAATACCTGAATGGTGTCGGGACGAAAAAGTACTATTTTGAATTTGCCTCAAGCAAATTAAATGCAGTTAATGATGATGAAATGTATTTCACTTCACTTAAGTATTTCCTCGCCAACACACCTGGCTCAACTGTTACGGTTGAAGGTCATGCCTGTAGCAGGGGTTCCTCACAAGCCAATGAAAGATTTTCAAAACTCAGGGCAGAAACCCTTAAACAATACCTGATCGGAATGGGTATTACGGGAGAACAAATAATCCCGGAATGGAAAAGCGATACTGAACCGGCTGCTTCAAACGAGACAGAAGATGGCCGAAAATTAAACCGCAGAGCAGAAATAAACATTAATCAATAAAACCTAATAAAATGGCTGAAAGATTTTCTTCCGACCTCCTATTCATTGTAATAGTATTATTAATTGCAGCAATCCTTGGCTTTCTGATAGGATATTATTTACGTAAACGGAAAGATGCGGCAGAGGATAAATCCAAAGATGCCTTGAAATCAGATGAGTCAGAGAATATCTTAACTGCTTCTGCAGATACTCATGAAATCATCGAAAAGGTCAATTATGAAACCGCTGTGGCAGAAGAAATTATGGAAGCGGAAATTGGATTGAATGATCTACAAATAATTGAAGGGATAGGACCCAAAATTGAAAAATTACTTAGAAGGAACAGCATTGATACCTGGAAGAAACTGGCAGATGGTGATGCTGAGGCAATCAGCGAAATGCTGGTTACTGAAGGAGGAGACAGATACAAAATGCATGATCCCTCAACCTGGTCAAAACAAGCACTAATGGCCCATGAGGGTAAGTGGAAAGAACTGAAGGACCTGCAGGACGAATTGCTTGGTGGCCGACCGGGCTGATGGTTAAATGACGTTTCTCTATGCCAGATGCTGACCGGCAAATTGTAGCTTTCTACAATCTTGAAAATTTTTTTGATACCGTTGATGATCCGGTAAAGAATGACAATGATTTCCTGCCAGGGTCATTTAAAGATTGGTCCGAGCAAAGATACCTGGAGAAACTTGAAAATATCACAAGTTCAATTTCCTCCATTGATCAGAACAGTGTACCTGCAATCATAGGTGTAGCTGAGATCAAAAACAAGACCGTACTTACGGATCTGATTTATCAACCCGCCTTTAAGCGAGCGTATGATTTCATTCATTACGACAGCCCGGACAAAAGAGGCATTGATGTTGCCCTGCTTTATAACAGGAACATATTCACGGTTCTGTCGCATGAAAAGGTCCGGGTAGTACTTGATGCAAATCAAAACTATACAACCCGGGATATCCTTTATGTCAAAGGTGCATTTGACAGAGATGATATCGTCCACTTCTTTGTTAATCACTGGCCATCCCGCAGGGAGGGAACCAGGAAAACGATGCCAAAACGTATTGCTGCGGCACAGAGTCTTTCCAGCAAAACACGAAACATACTGCAGGCCGACCCCAGGGCCAAGATTGTCGTCATGGGCGATTTTAATGATTTACCCGTAAGCGAATCAATAACCCGTTACCTGAAGGATGAATTCTACAACCTGGCATTCATTCCTTATAGCAGGAAAATGGGAACCGTTTTTGCAAAAGGGCGCTGGCTCATGTTCGATCAGATCATGATCAGTCAGGGAATGATGATTGCTCATGGATACAAGATCAAGTCTTCCCGCCTGACGGTTCATTTTGATAAAAGATTATTATTTTACGATAAAAAAAGAGCAATTTACAGGCCCAACAGGTCATATTCCGGAAAGAAATACCATGGTGGATTTTCTGACCACCTGCCTGTATATGTAACAATGGACAGAGCACAATAATTGAGAATTATGAAGATAAAAGATTACCATTCATTCAATCCAGATTGGGACAAGGGTAAAACGAGGGTGGAAACAAAAACCATCCTGAGAGAGATAGGCGAGCTGCAATACAAGATGTATGCCCAGCAAAAGTATAGCTTATTAATTGTCTTTCAGGGTCTTGATGCATCCGGAAAAGACGGATTGACAAGGGGCTTACTGAGATATTGTAACCCTATTGGTATCAAGATAAAAAGCTTTAAGAAACCAACACGTGAAGAATTTGCACATGATTTCCTGTGGCGTGTACACAAGGACGTCCCCGCCAAGGGAGATGTGCAGATCTTTATCCGGTCTCATTATGAAGACATTCTTGTGCCCTCCGTTGAAGGTTATTTCACCGAAGAGCTGATCGAAGAGCGTTACAGCCTGATAAACGATTTTGAGAAACTACTGGAACATAATAATACCAGGGTGCTTAAATTCTTCCTCAATGTATCCCTTGAGGCACAGGAAGAAAGATTAATGGAACGGATCCAGTTGAGGGAGAAACACTGGAAACACAAAGATGCCGATTGGAAAACCCGTAAGAAATTTGGCGATTACCTGGAGGTGTATGAAAGGATCTTCAGGGAATGTAATGCAATACCCTGGCATATAGTCCCCGCCAATAAGAACTGGCAAAAACTCTATTATGTTGCTTCGGAGGTATTGAAAACCCTTAATAGTATCGAGCTTGAATGGCCGGAGCTTGAATCAGAATTATTCGCAAAGGAGTGATCCGCCTTTGCATCCGATTACCTGATGATCTCCATTACCAATGCGACAGTATTCTTGTTGGAATTGCCTGTTGAAAATCTGATGGTATTTAATCTTTGGCTCCTACGATCTTCTTTTTCGTCTTGCGGCACTGACTCCAAGCGCTCCCAGTAATCCCCGGGCGAGCTCACGTGCCACAGTCCGGCCGACCTGCCGGACCATTGTATTTTTGCTTAATTCTATAAATAAGCTGTCATCCTTTTTCTTTAGCCTGGCTTTCCTGTTTTCCTCTTTTAATTTTTCCTGATGATCTTCCTTTTGTGAAGCTTCAATTTTCTCCATCAGGATTTCATAAGCCGTCTCGCCATCTATCGTTTCTTCGTAAACGGGAACCAGGTCTGATGATCTGACCAGGGACCGGACCTCGGGTTCCGTTAGGATATCCATCCGTGTCATGGGTGCCCTCATGTAAGTAGCAGCGAGAGGGGTTGGTATACCTTTCTCATTAAGGGCCGTGATCAATGCCTCCCCTATTCCGAGGGAAGTAATTATTTCATCGGTCTTGTAGAACTCGGAAATGGGATAATTTTCAGATGTCCGTTTGATATTTTTCCGGTCCTTAGCAGTAAATGCACGCAAGGCATGCTGAACTTTCAGTCCCAGTTGTCCAAGTACATCATCGGGTACATCCGATGTGTCCTGGGTACAAAAATAGATTCCTACACCCTTTGATCGAATGAGTTTTACAATGCTTTCAATCTGCTCAACCAGTGTTTTGGATGCTTCTTTGAAAACCAGGTGTGCTTCATCGATGAAAATGGCCAGTTATGGCCTTGAGCTATCCCCCTGTTCCGGGAAGGATGCATAAATTTCAGCCAGCAAGCTCAGCATGAAGGTTGAAAAGAGTTTAGGCCGGTTCTGTAAATCGACCAGGCGGATGATGGAAATATATCCGTTCCCATTTTCATCCTGCCTCAGCAAATCATCAACATCAAATGAAGTTTCCCCGAAAAAAAGATCGGTCCCCTGCTGTTCCAATCCTATTATATTGCGAATAATGGTATTGACGGAGGTGGAAGAAACGGCGCCATACTCCGAAGTAATACTTTCCTTCCCTTCAATGATCGAGTATTGGAGGATCTTTTAAAAATCCTGCAGATCGACAAGAAGTAGTTTATGATCATCACAGTATTTGAACAACATGGCTACAATTCCCGATTGTACTTGGTTGAGCTCCATCAATTTGGACATTAGAACCGGGCCAAATTCCGTAACCGTGGCCCTCAATTTTACACCATCTCCCCTGGAAATGGTCATCAGCTCAACGGGCATAGGTTTCGCCTGATAGGGGAAGCCAATCCTGGCAGTCTTTTAGTAATGAATTCCTTTTCTTCACCAGGTTGGGCCAGGCCACTCAGATCGCCTTTCAGATCCATCAGGATTACAGGAACTCCCTTTTCGGAAAGTTGCTCTGCAATTACCTGCAAGGTTTTTGTTTTCCCTGTACCCGTTGCACCGGCAATTAATCCATGACGATTAATCATTTTCAAGGGTACTTTTACATAAGTTTCGGGGATGCATTCACCATCAAGCATAGCTCCCCCTAACAGAATAAAATTGCCTTTACAGCTAAAGACCATTTATAATATTCTCCCTGAATGATTGTTTTCTTTCCATCATAAATTCTGTTATGTGTCGTAAGTTATAAGGTGTGGTTTGAAATAAAAATACTCATTTTATCGGTACATTAAGGCGTATCCTCAGCATGAATATCCCGGAAGAGAGCTTCTGCCTTGACAGAATACTGAATTCATTGAATATATCGAGAGCAGGATTGAAATTGATGATTGGGAAAGATGATCTTATAAAGAGGGGAAGGACCAGTTCATTTTGAGATTAATGTTTGAAATGAAACCACTACCATAAGAATTAAACATTGGAATGAACTGGTCCTATGGGCACAAATATATAAATAATTTACTGCTTTTTGAAAGTATGATAATTTTTTTTTATCTTCATTTTCCGAAACCACTTGTAACTAGCAGGGCACATGTCAATAATAGGAAAACGAATCGCACTCCTGATCAAGGAATTGGGACTGAATAAGAATTCTTTTTCAAAAGAAATCGGATTGAAAAATAATTCTACCATCACCAATATTATCAACAATCCTGATCGGAGTCCGAGTTATGATGTCATTTTGCGCATTGTTTCAAGGTGGGACCAGCTAAACATCCGCTGGCTGATAGCAGGCCAGGGAGAAATGTTTTCCATCGCCGAAGATTCCTTTCCGAATATAAATGACAGGCTGTCACATATCAGCCGGAAATATGCCATCACCTTGGCTGAAACAGCTGAACAACTCAATGTTGAAGAAGACGAACTGAGAAAATTTTTTTACGAGAATGAAGCTCCATCGGCAGAGCTCATTAAGAAATATATCGCATCATTTCATGAACTGAATCCGGAGTGGGTAAGGTACAACCATCTGCCAATGATGTCAAAAACCACTGCTGGT
>JAZGGT010000105.1:0-2124 GCA_036480555.1 Bacteroidales bacterium
ATTTTCAATTTGATAATCCCAAATTTATGAAAAACTAGACTTCAGGATTCAAAAATCATTATTAACCTGTTTTCTAATACGCATTCGGAATTGAAATAAACTTTGGAAAAGTGTATTCAGCAATTCAGGATTAATAATATAATTTCCGAGCGGTGATAAATAATCTGTCGGTAAAAACGACAGTATATAAAACTACATCCTCGTAAATAATTGATTTACAAGTAAGTGGATACATATAAAGTGAACCCGAAGGGACTCGAACCCCCAACCTCCTGATCCGTAGTCAGGTGCACTATCCAATTATGCTACGGGTCCTTTTCAACTATAATCCAGGCCCTGCATTCCCCTCAGTTTCCAAGTGATCCGGAGGACAGGGCTGAATTTCGTCGTGCAAATATATTAAAGAAAACAAAGAACCACAATCTATTATTGGTATATTTGGCCGTCAAATCCCAGGCTGATAATATGAAATTTACTGATTTTAAACTGGATGAGAGGTTATTAGAAGCCATTGATTACATGGGTTTTGAAAAGGCGACCCCTGTACAGGAACTGGCCATACCTGAAATCCTTGATGGAAATGACCTGATATGTTGCGCTCAGACAGGCACAGGTAAGACTGCCGCCTTCATACTGCCCATCCTGAATAAACTGACAAATGACAACAATCCAGGCACCGATACACTGGTGATCGTCCCGACACGTGAACTGGCAGTACAGATACACCAGCAGATACAGGGTCTATCCTATTTTGTTTCTGTCGGCTCCCTGGCCATCTATGGTGGTGGTGACGGCAGTGAGTGGGACCAGGAAAAAATTGCACTGACAAAAGGAAATGACATCATTGTCGCCACACCCGGGAAACTTATTGCCCATCTGAGAATGGGATATGTAAAGTTTGACCAGATCAAACACCTGATCCTTGATGAAGCTGACCGGATGCTTGATATGGGCTTTTTTGACGATATCCAGAAGATTATTTCCTTCCTTCCTGAAAAACGGCAAACACTGCTTTTCAGTGCCACCATGCCATCCAAAATAAGGGAACTGGCCAAAGAGGCCATGGTAGATCCGGCAGAGATCAATATAGCCATGTCCAAACCTGCGGAAGGGGTACTTCAGGCAGCATACCTGGCAAAAGATGAACAGAAGATCCCGCTGATACATTCACTGATTGCAGATAAACCGGAATACCAGAGCATACTCATTTTCAGTGCTACCAAAAAATCAGTAGCTGACATCGCAAAATCCCTGAAAAAGAAAAATTTCTCTGTTGAGAGGATATCTTCCGACCTGGAACAGAAGGATAGGGAGGAAGTACTGGGACAATTCAAAGCCAGGCAGATAAGAGTATTGGTCGCTACCGATGTGCTGAGCCGGGGCATAGACATCAAGGACATCAGCCTGATCATCAACTACAATGTCCCAGGTGATGCCGAAGATTATGTCCACCGGGTTGGCAGGACTGCACGGGCTGAATCCACGGGAGTTGCCCTCACCCTGGTAAACAGGGATGATATGTTCCGGCTGAAAAGGATAGAGGAACTGATCGAAAACGAGATCCTCAAGCTACCTGTACCTGCAGAGCTGGGTGAGAGTCCAGAATGGAACCCCGGTTACCGTCCTGCGAATACCAGGTATAAAAAGAAACACAAGAAGAAGGGCAAGAATAAGTAGCATTTATGCTATCTTATAATATTTTGTAATTTCAAACAAAGTTGTTGGTTTTGATTTATTAAAATGGTACTGTAGATATATATTTACGGGATCAGTCATTAAACTGTTTTGTAATCATGAAAATAGCCTTGATTGGAACATATCCACCTAGAAAATGCGGAATAGGTACCTTCACAAATAATCTATTAAAGGCCATTTCAGCGAATACTGACCATCATGACCTGGCCTCTGTTGCCCAGGTTATTGCCATCGATGAAGATGGACAGGGTTATGATTACCCTGACGAGGTAAAATTGACCATCAGGCAGAACCGTCAGAGGGATTATGTCACTGCCGCAAAGCAAATTAATTTTAGTGATGCCGATGTATGTGTACTTCAACATGAATTCGGAATTTTCGGGGGTGATGACGGAGTATTTATTCTTTCTCTGATACACAGGCTTGACC
>JAZGGT010000106.1:0-2856 GCA_036480555.1 Bacteroidales bacterium
AGGTTGTTTGATCCACAATCCAAGCTCATACATATGGGTCAGTTCCTGTCCCGTGGGTGTTTCCTCGGTTACTCCCATCTGTATGGGATTTCCGAAAAAATTATAATAGCCATCCACGTCCAGTCTCGGCAGGTAACCAGCTTTGGATGCATTAATCAGCGCTTCAGCACCTTCAAGGCCTTTTTCAGCCATTTTAACAGATTGCTGGTATTCTACAGCCTGGCTTCTGTATTTGAAAATCAGATTGTCCTGTTGTCCGGATACAAACCCAAAAGAACACAGTATGAACAGTAAGGAAATAGTATATCGTTTCATAGGAGTAGTGAATTTCAATTTTTAAGGAACTACGAATGTATGAAAAAGCATAATATGACCAAAAATTAGATATATATTTGTTATATATAAAAAAGTAATATATAAGATTTGGATATATCAGATAATTATATATATTTGCAGTATGGTTTCTAATGATTTATTAAAAGGTACGTTAAAGACGATCGTCCTGTCACTTCTCAAGGAGAAGGGGAGGATGTACGGTTACGAGATCACCCGGGAGGTGGAAAGGCTCACAAAAGGGAAAATACAGCTCACCTGGGGTGCGTTGTATCCGACCCTGCACAAACTGGAGGCAGATCACATGATCACGGCTGAGGAAGTCAGCATCGGCAAGCGGGTACGTAAGTACTACAGCCTGACCGAATCCGGCACCAAAACCGCCATGGAAAAGGTGCAGGAATTTCTTGATTTCGTGACCATCATGGGACAGATCCTGAATCCCAAGCCCAGTTTGAATCTGGGTTGATTAAAGATCAATGGCTGAACTGACTGAAAAGGAAATCCGGCGACTCAACCGGGAGATCGAGAAGCAGGGCCTTACCTATACGGAACTGCAACAGGAACTCCTTGACCACCTCTGCTGTGATGTGGAGGCGGAAATGGAAGAGGGACTGGAATTCATAAAGGCGCTTGAAAAGGTCAGGAAGGAGATGGGGAAGGACAGGATCCAACAGATACAGGAAGAAACATTACTGCTTATTAACCAAAAATACAGAATCATGAAAAAGTTCATGTACATCCTTGGGATGATCGCGCCCGCGATGCTTATTACGGGCACCATTTTTAAGATCCAGCACTGGCCGGGAGCCGGTGTGTTGCTTGTACTCAGCCTGTTCCTGCTGGGAGCTATCTACCTTCCGGTTTTTGTTATGGTCAAGATCCGGGATACCAGGAAAAAAGGCAAAAAAGTCAATTTGCCTATGTATATTTTCGGGCTCATCGCAGGGATCATATTCATCGCCGGGGCCATGTTCAAGATCCAGCACTGGCCCGGTGCCGGTATTATGATCACCCTCAGCGGGTTTGTAACGGTGTTTATATTCATTCCCATCCTGGTAGTCCAGGCCCTCAAAGACAAGGAAAACCAGGTCCAGAATTTTACCATTCTCATTTTCGTGCTTTGCTTTGTGGCCATTACTTTCATGATATATGCCCTGCGGGTCAGTAAAAATGTGTTAACGGCTTTCAGTGTGGCCGCGGAAGGCCATATTGCATCCACCGAGATAGTTAAGACCAGGAACATTGCATATTTCGACCAGTTGCAGCAGTCTGTTCCTGGTTCAGAAGCCATCATGGAACAGGCAAAATCAATCAGTAGCCGGACAGATGAACTGAATGATTTTATCCAGGGATTAACGGTCGATATCGTGATTAGATCCCATCCCGATAACCAGGCAGCAGTAGATCAGGAAGGGAAAATTGTATTCGATAAGGTTGACAAGAAAGACGAGTTATATAGTGTAAGGGTTGTGATCTTCGGAGACGAAGGTATCCCGGGAAAGGGAGATGAATTGAAAAGAAGGATAGATGAATACAGGCAATTCATGTCTGAAAACGCAGATCCCGGGCTTGCAGGCATGATAAACAAACTACTGGATACCAGTCCACGGGAAGAATTGACATGGGTACAATACTGTTTTTTACAGGCACCTATGATAGGTGCTGTGAATGTACTGACCAATATTCAATCCAACATCCGGATAGCTGAAGGGGAGGTGCTCAATCAGTTATTGTACAGGTCTTTGGAGCAGGTTATAGAATAATTATCAATCCCAATCTGTCAAAACCTTATATTAGCAGGATAGTAAATCATTTAATATGACACGAACTATTCTGCTTTTTTTATGCTGTTTTGTGGGGACGAGCCTGGTCCGTGGACAGGCATCTGAATCCAAAACCACGCTTATCCTGATCGACATACAGGCATTTTATTTTGATACCACAAGGGCTCCCCTGGTCGGGAGGGAGGAAGCAAGCCTTCAGGCAGGAAAAATGCTGGAGCATTTCCGGGAAACCGGACAGGAAGTCGTACATATTAAACACAAGGGTGGGGGGGAGATCCATGAATATGTAAAACCCCTGCCTGAAGAAACGGTTTTTGTCAAGGAGTATGTCAGCTGTTTTCGTGAAACGCATTTGCTCGAGCATTTACAGGCTGAGGGTGTAGAACGCCTGGTCATTGTCGGAATGATGACCCATATGTGCGTGGAGGCTGCAACCCGTGCGGCAGATGACCTTGGATTTGAGACCATCCTCATCCATGATGCCTGTGCCACAAGAGACCTTAAGTTTGAGGACGAGATCATTGCCGCTCAAGATGTACATCTATCCACCCTATCCACCCTGAAGGCCTATGCCACTATTATAAGCACCGAGGAATATCTGGATGCTGAAAAAGAATAGGATTTAGTAATCGGCATCCTCACGCCGCTTTTTTAACAGATAGAGGGGAGTGGTCAGTAACATGAAGGCCGAACATGCCAGGATGGCTGTTCCGATATCAAATCGTTCGGCCAGGAA
>JAZGGT010000107.1:0-3091 GCA_036480555.1 Bacteroidales bacterium
ACTATATATCTGAAATTATACATTAGCACCACCTCATGTGATCCATGCTGGTATGAACTGAGTTCAGATAGTTCATAACCATATGAATATCCTATCCTTAACTGACGATTGGCTTGTATTTGGAAAATGGCAGAGAGATTCCCATTGGTTCTAATGATTGTACCCAACGCTACTTTCTTCTTATATATAAATTGGCAGTGTACGTCGAGCTGTGTGGCAACAGCAGGATTGGTTCTGAACATAAAAGATGGTAGTATTTCTAACGCTTCGGATAAACTGAATAAATAACCTGCACCCAGGTTATAGTTTGTGGCTGCCGGATCAAAACCTATGCGGTATTTGCCAGTTTGCTGGTTTATTTGATGATTTGTTAAAAGGGGCATGGAAAAACCAACATAAAACTTTTCTGAATAGTAATAGGCCCCAATACTAAATGCTGGCAATAAGGCTCTTCTGCCAGGATCCTGGAGGAGAATGTCTCCAGGATCGGTGTACCTGATCGAATTAATATTATAAGAGATATTGGTAAGTCCGGCAGCCAGGCCAAAGGAAAGTTTTCCAGCACCCAGATCCATTCGGTACGCATAGTTGAATAAAAACCCTGTCTCCTTTTTTGACCCTAACCTGTCAGCCAATACAATCAATCCCAGGTTCACTTTCTTGTTTCTCATCGGACTATGCATGGAGAAAGTGAATGTTTTTGGAGCGCCTTCGAAGCCAACCCACTGAACCCTTGAATACAGTCCAACGCTCAGTGCCTCCTGACTCCCGGCATATGCCGGATTGATTGCCAGCCCATTGAGATGATACTGATCCAGTAATGGTTGGAGTTGTGCATGGATAGAGCTACCCATACTCAACAACAGTATTATGTATATTAATCGCATTAACATTGGTTATCTTCGAATCTCTACAAAACCTTTTATTAACCTACCGGATGATAATTTCAAAATATAGTAATAGGTATCAAGTGGCAATTCACGGTTATTATGGTCTCTCCCATCCCAATCATTCTGGTAATCTTTGCTTCGATATACTTCAGTGCCCCAGCGGCTATAAATAATGATTTCGTTGTCATTCAACTCATCAGTTCCTGAAAAAACCAGGTAGTCATTGTATCCATCATTGTTGGGAGTAATAACGGTTGGTGTCAGCAGGTCATTAACCAATATCACAACATTGTCTGAGACATCCTCACACACACCGGTTTTAATAGTCCATGTAAACTCGTTTTCACCCAATGATAATCCTGTTACCTGCGAACCAGGATCATTTTCATCCTGTACCTGACCGGTGCCTTTCACCAGCTCCCAGTTGCCCGTTCCAAATTCATGAATTCCTGCCTCCAGGTAGGTTGAAAATACATATTCCAATACCTGGTCGGGACCAGCATCGGCTGTAGGCTGCACATGAAACCTGATCTCCACATTATCACTCCCGTTACAATCACCAATTGCCTCAAACCATTGAAACTCATAGGTGCCGAATTCATCCACCGATACAGTTACATTGCTTGCAGTGTCAGAGGGACTGAATGAAACTTTACCCGGACCAGAAACTTTTGACCAGTACCCCGATCCTTTACCTGGTGTAGCATTCAGTACATATTCCTGACTGCATACTTCTTCATCTGTCCCTGCATCTACAATTATCTTATCGAAAAAGTTAACATATGCAGTAATATCATCTGAACAGTTGCCATTTGTTTCTTTCCAGATAAAACCATAACTGCCATATTCATCTACGCTTACTGTAGTAACTGTTGAGTTTACACCAGAAACAAAATCAGCAGTCCCAGGACCTGAAATTATGCTCCATTCTCCTATACCAACACTGGGAATAGCTTCAAGCATAAATGAGAGGCCACAATTATCTCCACCAACTATTACGTTGGCGTTAGGGTGCTCATTAAATACAATTGCTATGGTAGCAGAATCAATGCAGGGACCATTGGTCTCGGTCCAGGTAAACCGGTAGCTGCCATATTGATCAACTGTAATAAGCGCATCAGGATCATTTGTGGCAGGGGAGAATGTGGCGCTTCCCCGTCCTGATGTTTTTGTCCACTCCCCTGTGCCGGCACTTGGTATTGCCTGTAGCTGAAAATCAAGGTCACATTCTTCCCCTCCATTGCCGGCATCAGCCACTGGTTGGTTAAAAAAGGTCAAGGTGATGGTATCTGAATCGATGCAGGGACCATTGGTCTCGGTCCACATTATCTCATAACTACCTTCTGTATTGACCTTAACCAAAGCATTTGGGTCATTTTTATCGGGTGTGAACACAGCTGTTCCTGGTCCGGTCAGGACAGACCATGTTCCAATACCTACACTCGGGTTTGCCTGCAATCCGGCTGTCAATCCACAAACGGTGCTTCCAGATCCGGCATCGGTCAATGGTGAATCAAAGAAATCAATGGTGATGGTGGAATCATCAACACATATTCCAAGGGTTTCAGTCCAGGTAAATTTATAGGCACCATAGGCATCCACCGTTACTTCTGCATCCGGGAATTCGGCACCCGGGGTAAAGAAGGATGTTCCGGGACCGGAGGTTTGAGTCCAGATGCCCGTCCCTATGCCAGGGACTGCATTAAACTGGAAGGTAAGTCCGCAAAGAGAAGAATCTTCACCTGGATTTGCTGCAATTGAAACCGGCTCAAGGTTGGCAGAACCACTTGTTATACCGCTACATCCATTCCCGTCCACCATGGCAACAATAGAATAAGTAGTTGTTAGAGAAGGATTTGCGCTGAAATTATACGGATTATCCACAATGCCTGTAATCAGGATTGTATCGATATTATTCTCATATTCAAGGCTCCAGGGTGAGACACCCGTAAAATCCACTTTCAATGTTGCTGTAGAACCGTCACATATGGTTGTATCTCCTGACAGATGAGCTGTCGATTGAGGGTAGACAGTAATGGTAATGCTATTTGAAGTGTCCGGTTGGCAGGAACCGCCCTGTACAATCACCCTGTACTGTGTTGTATGTGTGAGATTTGATACGGATAAAACTGAGTCGTTTGAGGGAAGGGATGTTGTGGTTGAAAAGCCGTCCTCAGAACTTTCCCATTTTAAAATATCGC
>JAZGGT010000108.1:0-3289 GCA_036480555.1 Bacteroidales bacterium
GAGGAATCGATGAATTGGATTTTAAACATATTGATGATAGTATGCCTGACAATACCTGTGCAGGTTTCCGGACAGCATTTCATCGGGAGGCATAAGACCGAAGTAAGGGAATTGATGGAAAGTAAGATGAAACAACTGTATGAAGATGACAATTCTGTGAATACTGTTTTCAATACTATAAAATATATTGACAGGCTGGGTGACCAGACGCTACTTTTTATTTTTTCTGAACAGGATACCTGCCTGTACTCAAAATGGATGTGTGATTATTCCATGCTGAACTCCGTGATGGCAAACCTGAACGGTAAATATCTCCAGTCCGCCGAAGACACATGGAGCTATGTCCATGACCAGGAGCCATATATAATCACCCTGACTGCAGGGGACTGGTATTTCACAATCACTACTAAAAAAGACCATTGATTGAGGTGGAAGCAACAGAACTATTAAAGCGGGTCAGAAAAATCGAGATCAAAACCAGGGGCTTGTCAAAGAATATCTTTGCCGGGGAATACCATTCTGCCTTCAAGGGCAGGGGAATGGCCTTCAGTGAGGTCAGGGAATACCAGTACGGAGATGATGTCAGGACCATCGACTGGAATGTGACTGCCCGTTTCAATCATCCCTTCATAAAGATATTCGAGGAAGAACGTGAACTGACCGTCATCCTACTGATAGATGTCAGTGGTTCACGTAATTTTGGAACCCGGACCCAGTTGAAGAAGAATATGATCACCGAGATCTCCGCGGTTCTTTCATTTTCTGCCATTCAGAACAATGACAAGATTGGTGTGATCATGTTCAGTGATCAGGTGGAAAAATTCATACCGCCTAAAAAGGGCCGGCAGCATATCCTCAGGATCATCCGTGAATTGATCAATTTCCAGCCCGAAAGGCAGGGGACAGATCTTTCAGAAGGATTGCGTTATTTCTCCAATGCCATCAAGAAAAGATCTATAGCGTTCCTGATCTCGGATTTCATGGATGATAATTATGAAGAAGCCCTGAGGATTGCCAATAAAAGACATGACCTGGTTGCCCTGAATATATATGATGAACGTGAAACGCAGCTGCCGAAAGCAGGGATGATCCGCCTGCAGGATGCAGAGTCGGGCAAAATAATATGGGTGGATACCGGCAGCCGGAGGATCCGTGAGCGTTATGCCGAAGGATGGAGGAAGGGACAGGAAAGATTCAGGGACCTGATGCTGCGTACGGGCATTGATTCGGCACACATACGCACAGATGAGGATTATGTCAGACCGCTGATGAATTTGTTAAAGCGTAGATAGTAAATGACTGCAGTAATAAAAATATGGAACAGGGATCTTACCCTTAGGATCCGCAGGCTATCCTTCAGTCTGCTGATGGCTGCATTGGGATATCTTCCTGTCCATTCCCAGTCTGTTGAGCTCAAAACCCAGATGGATACCAACCAGATCCGGATCGGGGAACAGTTTCACCTGGATATCGAAATTTTGCAGCCCTCCGGTATCAGCATTATATTCCCGGAGATCAAGGATACATTGATGGCCAATATAGAGGTATTGCAGTCATATCCGCGAGATACCATTGCCGAGGATGAAAACCTGATAATCAGGCAGAGGCATAGGTTAACTTCATTTGATTCAGGTTTTTACGAGATCCCTCCGCTGAAGTTCTATATCCGGTCAGGGCAATGGAACGACAGCCTCGAATCAAATCCCATGTATCTGCTGGTACATTCCGTAGCAGTAGACAGTACGATATTCGATGTAAAAGCTCCCATTCATATGCCCGTGTCATTCCTGGAGGTTTTTCCTTTTGTTGTTGGTGGACTGCTACTCGTAGCCGCTATTTACTTTACGGTCAGGTACCTGAGAAGGAGAAAGAAACAGAAGGGTCTTTTTACTCCTGACAGGCCAGAAGATCCCGCCCATGTGGTTGCACTTCGTGAACTGGACCTGCTCAGGGAGGAAAAACTCTGGCAACGCAGCGAGTTCAAACCTTATTATACCAAACTTACCGATA
This sequence comes from Bacteroidales bacterium, assembly GCA_036480555.1. Classification (GTDB taxonomy): domain Bacteria; phylum Bacteroidota; class Bacteroidia; order Bacteroidales; family SM23-62; genus SM23-62. Next base: position 2,011 of record JAZGGT010000108.1, read on the forward strand.
CTATACGCCGCTATCTGGAAAGGCGGTATAATATTCCGGCCATGGAGATGACGAGTTATGAGATCCTGGATACATGGAAGCAGAGTGAGAGGCCGGAGGAGGATCTGTCAGCCAAGCTGAACCGTTTGTTAAACCTTGCCGACCTGGTGAAATTCGCCAAGGAAAAACCCATTGCATCCGATAACGAGGAGAATCTTGACAGGGCTTATGAATTTGTAAAGAAAACCGCGTGGGTTCAAAAGACAGAGGAGGTAGAAGATGTTTAACAGCCTGACATTTGCCAATCCGGATCTGCTGTATCTCCTGTTCCTGCTGGTTCCATTAACCGGCTGGTACATCTGGAGAGAAAGGGGAGCCTTTGCCACTATCCAGGTATCCAGTACCAAATCGCTGGAACAGGAAAGGATAACCTTCAGGCATGTGTTGAGACATATTATTTTCGGTATCAGGTTGCTGGTGATCGCGTCCGTGGTCATCGTCCTGGCACGGCCACAATCCACCAACCGCTGGCAGAATGTTACCACCGAAGGGATCGATATCATAGTCGCACTGGATATTTCAAGCAGCATGCTTGCCCAGGATCTCCGGCCAAACCGGCTGGAAGCTTCCAAAAATGTCGCCATAGAGTTTATATCCGGTCGGGAAACTGACAGGATGGGACTAGTAGTTTATGCCGGGGAAAGTTTTACACAGTGCCCGCTAACATCTGACCATGCAGTACTCATCAATTTATTCAAGGGGATTGAAAGCGGGATGATAGAGGATGGTACCGCCATAGGCATGGGACTGGCAAACGCAGTCAACCGGCTCAAGGACAGCAAGGCCACAAGCAAGGTGATCATCCTGCTGACCGACGGGGTGAATAACCGGGGGGCAATTGCACCCCTTACAGCGGCTGAAATCGCGAAAACATTCGGGATCCGTGTCTATACCATTGGTGTGGGTACCATGGGTATGGCACCTGCGCCTGTACAGACAGCTTTTGGTACCAGGCTGCAAAATGTAAAAGTAGAGATCGATGAAGAAACCCTGCAACAGATTGCCGCTGCAACGGACGGACGCTATTTCAGGGCTACCAATAATGATAAACTGAGAGGGATTTATAAGGAGATCGACCAACTGGAAAAATCCAAGATTGATGTCAAGGAATACAGCAAGAAAGAGGAGGAGTATATGAGGTTTGGATTGCTGGCAACCGGACTGTTCCTGCTGGAGATACTGATCAGGTATTTGTTTTTCAGAAATATACCTTAGAAAGATGTTCAGGTTTGGGAATATA
>JAZGGT010000109.1:0-2840 GCA_036480555.1 Bacteroidales bacterium
CTCAGTGATTGCAATTACCTCAATAGATTCATCTTCAGCCGGTCCGTCACCTTCTCCTTCCCCGGAAGCCTGGTAAGGTTTCAAATGATCATTCACCGCAAATGAGGCCAGGAAGGCCAGGAGCAGAATGGTTCCACCGGCTATCATGATCCATCGCTGGGAAAAAGTCCTGGCGGTTACCTCACTGACCTGTGCCGCATCGGGTTCCTCTATCCGGGATCTTGCAGTAAAGTAATAACGCATGGCAAAAATCCAAATGATGGACCCAAAGAGCAAAAGGTAGCGACCGGTCTTCACCTGCCACTGGCTGGTAAAAAATGCTTTCCTTGCCAGGAGATCCAGGCTTCGGATCTCATTTTTAAGTTCTTCATTATTGGGTTCATCTTTCAGGTGCTCCACAAGCAGTTCCATGGATTCCAATTCCAGGGGATCATTTGCCTTTAACTGGTAATAATTCAGCATCAGCAGGATGGCCACCAAAAATGAGAATATAAAGGCCACAATCGCCGTATTGGCTGCAATTTTCATTATTTGATCCTCATTCATTCCTTTTCTTGTCTTTTTTTAGTTCTTAACCGGACAATAATCCATACATCTTCCACAGCTGAAACAATCCCCCCTGTTGGGCTGATAATCCTTCCGTTTTCGAAATACGACCTGGTTCAGCAGGGTAATACCGATTACCAGCCCTATAAATCCTCCCATAAACCATCCTCCTGTCCTGAATTTCTGCTGAACAATCCGGGCGTCTTCCACCAGTGTATCAAGGGTTTTCCCTGAACTTAAAAATGCCTGGATATCAAGATTGTCAGGATCATTTACCAGTTCAGGGTGATGGATGAGTAATTCCGATAAATAAACATCCTGGTGGGCCCTGGAGAGGTAAGTATATGATTTGGAGGCAATAAAACCTCCAACCAGGACCCATACGGGAATCAGCAGTGAATATAAAATAAACCTCCTGTAGTAGGTCCTGCCAGGAGGGGGACCGCTCTCTTCCGTGGGGTGATCTATGGCATCGAATGGACATGAACTGGTGCATAGTTTACATTTAATACAGTCCGATGGGGTGATGCTTAGATGCCATTTGGAGAACCTGGACATCCAGTTCAGCAAGACACCATAGGGACAGAAAAACCTGCAATAGGGCCTGGACACAAACATCCCCAGCAGCAGGAAAGCAATGCCCAGTACCACCATATGATAAGGTGCATCCAACCTGAATATTCCCACAAACGGATCATAGCGGCATATGATAAATTCCGTTCCTGTGGCTGCAAACATAATGGCCAGTCCCAGGTAAACCACCGGAATGATCCCAGCCGACTTTCTTAACCAGGGCGGCAGGGAAATGGGATGGATAATGAGCAGGTCCTGGATGGCTCCCAGGGGACATGCCCCCGCGCAGAATGTTCTGCCGAAAAACAGGGTATAGAGAAGGGGCAAGAGGAAAAAGGCCAGCGCAGTTATGGATATGCTATAAGCGGCATCACTGAGGGACAGGGCCACATTCTGGATGGCCCCGATGGAACAGATACATCCTTTCCTGTAAAATCCAAAATAAATCAGTGTAAAAACAGAAAGCCATAGAATACCTCTCCGGGAACGGGATCTGAGGGCGAACCATGTGGCAAGGGACAGCACAGCCAGGAGCACCAGGACATCCATATATTCTACTGTGAGTCCCCTGGGCTCAGGGGTGGTGGGACTGGGCTGGACATAACCGGTTTCAAATTCCGGTTTGGGAAAACGCTGCTGCCCTGCTGCCATCTGTCCCAGGAAGATCAGCAGTCCAAATAGAAGTATTTTGATCCGGTTACCCATTCGTTGTTCTGGTGAAACTGCCTTTGATCATGTAAGGTGTATCTGATGGAACCCTTTTAATAGCCTTGGAAGGGCAAACCCTGGCAATAGCACATTCATTGCAGTTGCGGCAGAGGTCATGCCGTATCTGCAGGTGCAATGACCCATTGCCAAATGAGGTACAACCCTTGACACATTTTGCGCAGCCAATGCAGAGATCCTCATCGATCTCATATTCAAAATAAGGTTCCTCGATAAATTTTCTCAACAAGGCCGCAGTTGGGCATAACTGGTTCTCAGCCCCCGTATCCAGCTTGACCGCCCCGGGAATAAAATATCCCCCACAGAGATCACAATAACCACATAGGTCATAGGCATGTACACATTTTACAGCAGAAGGATTACGGACACATTCCGTGGCACAACGGCCGCATTGATTACATTCGAAGGGATCTATCTGCCATACCCATTCTTTCCCGGTTGAATTCTTAAAAGCCAGTCCCCCAACCCCCCCTACAGACACTACCAGGGAGGCCCGGATGCTGCTTTGAATAAAATGCCTCCTGTTAAATTTTTTATTTTTCTTCATCTGATTTCACTTTATTCTCTTCCGGCGTGTTGCACACCCGGTTCAACCCACAACCGGCACAATCTGAATTAGCAGCGCAATAATTCCGAAAAGAAATCCTTCGGGAAGCAAACAGAAAGCCTCCTGCTGCCAGCAAAAACAGCAACATAAACCACCTGCCTGAACTTCTTATAAATTCAATCCTTGTCATTTCATCCTATTTTGGTTCAAATATTCGGATCATGTTCCGGTCATAATCCAGTGCATATACTATCCCTTCCTCATCCACAGCTACATCCGGGGCTTCCCCGTCCTCCCTGAACTTATCCGGTGCTGCCACAACGGTGGATAATTCCCCGGAGGGCTTATGAATCTTTATGCGTACCACTCCTTTCTCGCTTGTCAGGAATGATCCGTCAGCCATGATGGCGATGTGGGCGGGATTACAACAGCCGCTGAAGCCATCGAT
>JAZGGT010000110.1:0-3226 GCA_036480555.1 Bacteroidales bacterium
TTCCCCCACTTCACCATCAGCAACTGACTGACCGTTTTCATTAAAAATATCCAGCTCCACACCAGGTATACCTTTTCCCATGGATCCGAGCTTCTCCGGCAATAATTCGGGAGGAAGATAGGATAAACGTGCCGTTGCCTCGGTTTGTCCATACATTACATAAAAAACGACTTCAGGGAAAGCCTCCCTGAATTCTTCTATGAATACATCATGCAGTTTACCACCAGCCTGGGTCATGTACCTCATGTATGGCAGGTCCATGGACTTGAATGAGGTTGAATTTCTTAGCAGTAGTTGAAAATGGCTGGGAACACCCGAAAAACCAGTACACTTGTATTTATTCAGATCATCCAGGACCGATCCCAGGAAGATGAATGTATTATTTAAGACAATTGATCCGCCGACCCTGAGATGGGTGTGAAGCAGGGATAATCCATAACAATAGTAGAAAGGCAATACGATCTCAATAGTATCTTCAGAAGTCAGGTTCAAATACTCCAGGATTGAGTCGGTGTTTGCTATCAGGTTCCTGTGACTGAGCATAACGCCCTTTGGTTCTCCTGTCGAGCCCGAAGTAAATATAATTTCAGCCAGCCGGTTATCATCAAATTCCCTATCCTCAAAGAACATATCACCTCCTGATGACGAAAGGGTCATCAGGTCATCTTCATCATAGAGGGTGACCCCTTCCAGGTTTAATTTCGGCTTCAGCCTTTTTGATATAAAGGCGACTGAAGGTTTGCACTGATTAATGATATAATCCAGATTCTTCTGTTCAATATCAGTATTCAGAGGAACACAAACATTACCCGATTTGAAGATGGCAAGATAAGTGATGACAGACCATGAAGAATTGGGAAACAGGATCAGGACATTTTCATTTTCCCCGATTTCCTTTTCAATATTAGACGCCAGCGCCAAGCTTTTCCTGTAAATCTCCTGGTAGCTTACAGTTTCTGCACGTCCCAGGATCAGGTCTTTGTCCAGCGATTTGGAATCCGTGAAGAAATAATCAAATACATTCATAGTTGCGAATTGGATTTGCAGCCTAGTAATCTGTGATGGGTGACATTCTCAGATACTCGGTGGTCCTCATTCTTCTCTTAAAATTATTATAGAGCTTTTCTATTTCATCCGCGGTCTTGCCAAAAACCTTTCCAACTTCTTCGGCACTATATCCGTTCTCCCATGCAAACCAGAGCTGGTCCATCTGTTCATAGGGCATCTGGAAGAAGAATTCCTCCTGCGTTTGCTCCGCACTGTAAGTATCTGTAGTTGGGGTCCGGGTGATAATTTCTTCGGGAACACCAAGGTATTCAGCGAGCTGGTAGACCTGGCCCTTATAAAGTTTTCCGATGGGGAACAGATCAACGCCGCCATCTCCGTACTTCACAAAGAATCCCTGGTCGACTTCATGTTTATTGGCAGTTCCGATGACAGCATAGTGCAAACGCTCAGCATGATAATACAGCATGGACATCCTGCTCCTTTGTTTAAAATCCGAGGAGGCCATGATCTGAAGAAATTCACCTGAAGGCAGGTTCTCTGACTTGCTGACACCATCCTGGTCTATGATGGTTACAATAAAAACGGGAGGAAGATACTGGCTCAGGTTCTTCCCGCTGATCCCGATCTTCATTTTATGTGTTTCAGGAGTGTATTCAGGAAATACCCGTTTGACAGCTTCATCACGCCTTTCATAACACTGGAATCCTGCCAGTGCTCCTGTAATATTTTCTGTAACTGTTTCAATGCCCAGTTTCCTGGCCAGGATAGCTGCAAAATCTGCACTATCTGAACTTGATTCCTTTTCGGGCAGCATCACTCCGAAAACTTTGTCTGCTCCAAAGGCTTTTACACTCAATGCGACAGATACCGATGAATCAATGCCACCGCTTATACCTACAACCGCGCCCCGACGCATAAGAGTCTGGTGAACATCCTTTTGCATCTTTGCAACAATGTCATTAACGACAGATTCAACATCTTTCAGTATTAGAAGATCTTTTGAAAATGGTACTTTTTTATCGGCCATAACTATTTAGTTAAAAACGGTTTGAGTAACTATTTTAAGATTATTTGGTTCCGGTTTTGACAACGCGGATGTATTATTAATAAATTGATCAACAAGTAATTGTGTCGAAAGGATTGCAGTAATTGCCATACCGTCAACCTCTGATGGTTGTCTGCTCTTTCCTATCCTTTTGAGGAGATTTATTACCTGCTTAAAGTCAAAAATACCAGATCCTTGTATGCTGTTGGAAGATAAAAGTTCCTTCACATATTCAGGAGCAGATTCAGAACAGAAGGCATCCAGCGTCGGTGCACGATAGGCCTGCTTGGCCCTGTTTACAATGGCACTTGGCAGTTCATTCCGCATCAGCTCCTTCAGGATCTTCTTCTCTGTCATCCCGCTTAATTTAAAATGGTCGGGCAGTGAAGCTGAAAACTCGATAACCCTGTGATCCAAAAACGGATATCTTCCTTCAACCGAGTTGGCCATTGCCATCCGGTCACCCTGGGATGACAGGAGGTACCCTGACATGAAAACATTCACTTCAAGCCACTGCGCTTTTTGCAACACACTGTATCGGTCGAAATCTGCCGGCAGCAGACCTGTCAACTCCTCCATTGGATCGTATGATTCCAGATGGGATTTGTAATCACTATTCAGATAGCCGATGATCCTCGAGGTGTTGTTCCAGCGCACAAGATGGGAATAGTAGGGAGAATCCGTATCCTGCAGCCTGTACCCGAAGAACATTTTTAGCATGTTGGCACTTGCGTTGCTGATCTGCGGAATATATGGATATAATTTTTTTAGTAATAAGGGCCGCAGCCTGGAATCAGGATACTTTGCCCAGAATGATCTGATCACTGCTTCCTTAAAGATATTGTATCCGGCAAACATTTCATCGGCACCTTCACCTGTGATGACCACCTTGTAATCATTTTTGCGCACACTTCCTGACAGGAAATACATGGGTGTCGGAGCCGTCCGGAGCAATGGGATCTCAGCATGCCAGACAATATCGGGGAATTTGCGGGCAATGCTATCATCCGTACATTCTATGGCCGTATGATCGGTATTGAAATGTTTAACAGCAATATTCTGGTAGGAAGATTCATCAAAATCCTTATTGGCAAACCCTATGGAGAATGTCCTGAGCATATCCGGCACTATCTTCTGTATATAGCCTGTAGTAAGGCTGGAATCAATTCCTCC
>JAZGGT010000111.1:0-9792 GCA_036480555.1 Bacteroidales bacterium
TCATTGCCAAGCAGGTTACACAGGATCCTCCTGAAATATTCGTGACGCGGGACGGAGAGGAAACTCCTTGAATCTGTCAACATTCCCACGAAGTGACTCAGCAATCCCAGTAATGACAGATCGTTCATCTGCTTCTCCATGCCCATTTTCTGATCGAGGAACCACCAGCCGGATCCGAACTGCATTTTTCCGGGCGTTGATCCATCATTGTAGTTGTACAGCATGCTTGCAATGAGTTCATTGTCCCTTGGATTCAGGTTATAGACAATGGTCTTTGTAAGTTTTTCCTTTTGCACCAGTTTGTCAAAGAAATTTGACATAGGCCTGGCAACTTCAAAATCACCAATGGAATCGTAGCCTGTATCTGGACCGAGAAGCTTGAGCATGCGGGAATTATTGTTCCTGATGGCACCAATATGGAATTGCTGGGTCCAGCCCTTATCATGATCCATCATAGCTAAGATAGTGAGCATGCCGGATTTGAACTTATGGATCTCATCTTCGGAGAGCTTTTTGCCAGAGCGCACCTTCCCGAATATCAGTTCCAGGTCTTTATCGGTGTATTCACCGGCATAGAAGGTTTCTATACCATGATCGGAAAGCCGGCATCCGTTTTTATGGAAAAAATCATGCCGCTTCTGAAGGGCTTCAAGTAGCTTTTCAAGGGAATTAATGTCTGTGTTGGAAACTTCAGCCAGACTGGCAAGGTATACATTGTACTTGTCGGTATTCTCTACGGCCATGGCCTTGTCCGGTCGCCAGGCCGGCAACAATTTTATTTCTAATCCCTCCCGCTTGACTTTTATGTGATGTTTCAGACTGTCTACGGGATCATCGGTCGTGCAAACCACCTCCACATTCATCTTCCGTAGGATATTACGGGTACTGAATTCTGCAGTGTTCAACATGGCGCCCGCTTCTTCATAGATCTCTGCTGCCGTGTCTTTATTGAGTATCTTCGTGATCCCGAAAGGCTGTTTCAGTTCCAGGTGTGTCCAGTGATAGAGTGGATTGCGCAGCGTGTATGGTACGGTTTCTGCCCATTTCTGGAATTTTTCACTGTCACTGGCATTCCCGGTGATGAACTTTTCCGGTATTCCGTTAGCCCTCATAGCCCTCCATTTATAATGATCCCCTTTTAACCAGATCTGGGTCAGGTTCTCAAATTGCTTGTCTTTAGCAATATCATCCGGGGGAAGGTGGCAGTGATAGTCGATGACAGGCATGTCTTTGGCATGCTCATGGTAGAGGATCTCTGCCGTTTTGGTTTCCAGCAGGAAATTTTCATCGAGGAATTTTTTCATAGGATTTATGATTGAATCAGTATTACAAATTGAAAAGCCTTTTAATATGTCTATCAAAGATATTTTCCTCTACATTCTGACCAATTATATCGGCATATTTTTCAAGATTTCTGTAGTATTCATCACCCAGGTCTGAAGCTACTTTATAGCCTACATGTATCAGTTGCCTGAAGTTGGCGTTATAATCCGGATGACCGGGGATATGTCTGAGTGTATCCGCATATTTAACACCGTTCCAAGCGTCCACAGTATCAGGAGAGGGCAGTTCCCCTGGATGAATGTCAATCACCGCTGCATAAGGAGCACACAAGGCTTCCTGTTTTTCGAATGCTGTACGGTAAATTTTCTTGGCAAGCGACAATGCTTCACCTTCCGCCGCCGCCAGGCCGATTATTTCCTCCAGCCATGTGGTTCCAGCTGTCTTCACATGGATCCCTTTGTCATATTTCTTGATCAGCCTGCCGATGACCGGGTAAATGCTGAACTTGTCACTGCCTGAATGGACGCTTAATTTAAGGTTCCCTGGCAACCCGAATTCCTTGATGGCAAAGTCGATTACGAGCAGGTCTTCTTCAAATTCCTGTTCGAACTGACTGAGATCACCTTCGTAATCAACTCCCTTATTGAACCTGCCCGTGAACTTGGGGGCGATGGTTTGCAGGGGAAGCTTTTCTTTGGCAAGTGCACCGAGAATAAAGAATAATTCAACTGGTGATTGAGGTTCCGCTACCTCATCCATGGATACCTCTGGGATGAATTTACCTTCTCCTTTTTTATGTGCGATATGCTGGTAGATCTCTGCTGCTTTCTGTGTGGCGAAGAGATATTTATCGGCGATCTCAGATAACAGCTCTTCAGTGATACGGTATGTCTTGCTGATACCGGGTATACTCAAATCACCAATGTATTTATTGTTATGTTCTAAGAATAAGTTCTTTTTATTGGGATCAGCCGGTTCTGATATATAATCAGCCACATCAATGGTAAAGAAATTTGAATGCTCAATATAGGGATCGACATTTGAAAGATTAATATGATCAGCATCCACATAATATTCCCCTGTCCACTTCAGAATGCTGACCGATTCATCAGCTTCTTGCCTGACATCTTCCGGGGAGGTTCCTACGATGCCATGCTCCCGGTTGGATTTATTCCAGATCGGAATGATATCAATCCCGGCTTCCTTCGCTTTTAACAATGCACTGAGCTGTGCTTTTCCCTGGTGACCAAAACGATCGCCTATACCAAAAGAGAATTTTCCTATTTTCATTTTACTTAGATGAGTTATGATTTTTTCCGTGTGCGCACACGAAATTACAAATATTTTTTTACATTTGTCTTAAAGATGGCAAATTTTTTTTAATAACATCCGGGTATGATCCGGATGATATCTGAGCAGGGAATTGAAAGTCAGGATTAAAGATATAGCAGATCGTGCAGGGGTCTCAGCCGGGACCGTCGACCGGGTAATACATAAGCGGGGAGAGGTGTCAGATAAGACCCGCAAACGGGTGATCGGCATCCTGAAGGAACTGCATTATGAGCCTGATATTCTGGCCCGCACTCTGGCTTCCAGGAATCCTTTGAAAGTAGCAGTCCTGATCCCCTTTCATTCACCTGAAAACTGGTTCTGGAAAAAGCCATTGTCCGGAATATATGATGCCTGTTCGGAGCTTAATCACTTCAAGATTGAGATCAGGGAGTTTCTATATGATCAATTTCACAAACAGGATTTCATGGAAAAGACAGGTGAGGTCCTGGATTATTTTCCGGACGCAGTGATAGCCGCACCTGTATATTTTCAGGAAACGATTGATTTCTTCAGTAATTGTGAAAAGTCCGGTATCCCCTTTGTCTCTGTAAATGATAACATTAACCATCCCGGACAATTGACTTATGTGGGACAGGATTCCAGGTCCAGTGGCAGGGTGGCTGCCAAGCTGATAGATTTTGCCGTACCGGAGGATTCCAGGATACTTGTTGTGAGTATCGCCAAGGACAAGGATAATTACAGCCATATCCTGAGACGTGAGGAAGGGTTCCGTGAATACTGGGTAAATAGCAGTAAATCGCAGGGTATTGAAATCATCCCTCTATCCCTGGATAAGGATTCTTACCAATATATTAAAAGGGCACTTACGGAAACATTTCAAACATATGATAGAATTGCAGGCATTTTTGTTACCAATTCCAGGGTTTACCAGGTGGCAAAATACCTCCAGAACACGTCAAGGGAAGATATCAGCCTTGTAGGATATGACCTGATCAATCCCAACATCAAGTACCTTAATAACGGGGTCATCGATTTCCTGATCAGCCAAAAACCTCATGAACAGGGTTATAAAGCACTTGTGACAGTGTTTAACAAGCTGAAAATGAATAAAAAACCATCGCCTGAGCAGCTGATTCCCATAGATATCATTTGCAAGGAGAATCTATGCTGTTATCAGGTTTAAATCATATTATATGAAAAAAGCAGATTTTTCTGAATTAGCCGACAAAACATGTGTAATAACCGGTGGAGCCGGTGTCATTGGTTCTTCCATAGTAGAGGGCCTGGCAGCTGCGGGGATGAAAACTGTCATCCTGGATATTAATGCAGAACTAGCCGGAAAAGTGGCCGAAGAGGTGAAGTCAAAAACCGGGGCCAAGGTTATGGGACTCAAAGCAGATGTGCTGGACCGGGCATCTCTCGAAGCAGCAAGGGACACCATTCATACTGAATTTGGCCGGATCCGCTACCTGATAAACGGAGCAGGAGGAAACTCCCCGAAAGCAACCACCCAGGTGGAAGAGATGGATGAAGGCAATAAAAATGATTGGGAAGGTACTTTTTTTGGACTTGGACTTGAAGGATTTGACTGGGTTTTTAACCTGAATTTCAAGGGCACATTGCTGACCTCCATGGTCCTAGGGAAAGACATGGTGGAGGATGGCTCGGGTGCCATCCTGAATATTTCCTCCATGACATCTTACAAACCGCTGACGAAGGTACCGGCTTACTCGGCAGCCAAAGCAGCCGTGAATAATATTACTGAATGGCTGGCAGTACATCTGGCCAAAACAGGTGTAAGGGTGAATGCTATTGCGCCCGGTTTTTTCCTCACCGATCAGAACAGGTTTTTGCTGGTGGATGAGAAGACAGGGAAAATGACACCGAGGGGTGAAAAGATCATTGCCAATACACCCATGGGAAGATATGGTAAGGTCGAGGAATTGCAGGGGACGGTGCTATATTTGCTGTCAGACCACTCACGCTTTGTAACCGGCATTGTGGTCCCGGTAGATGGTGGCTACAGTGCATTTGGTGGTGTATAAAATCAATACGAAATGATATACTTTGAGAGAGGATCAGAGAATGCTGATCTGGGTTTAGCCGGACTGGAAGAAGGTCTCGTAACCGCCCTGGACAAACTTGGCATCAAGGGGAGAGTGCTGGCTATCCCACCGGATTTTACCCGTATGCATTCATTTGCCGGCCCGCTTGTCCAGATCACCGATAAATACTACGGGAAGCAGTTGACTGATATCCTGCCAGCGCTTGGAACACATGCCCCGATGAGCGCTCGGGAAATAGATGAGATGTTCAGGGGCGTTCCGGCAGAAAAGTTCAGGGTGCATAACTGGCGGGAAGACATTGTCACCCTGGGGGAAGTCCCTGGTCACTACCTGGCGGATATTTCCGGAGGAAGGGTCTCCTACGCGTGGCCGGCACAGGTCAACCGCCTGCTGGCCGGCGGAGATTATGAGTTGATCCTTTCTGTGGGACAGGTGGTACCGCATGAGGTGATAGGAATGGCCAATCATAACAAGAATATATTTGTCGGAACCGGCGGTCCCGAAGGGATCAATAAAAGCCATTTCCTGGGGGCAGTATACGGAATGGAAAAAATCATGGGCCGTTCGGACACGCCTGTCAGAAAGGTCCTGAACTATGCTTCCAGGGAGTTTGCAGCGGACCTGCCCATTGTATATGTACAGACAGTTGTGAGTCCAGATACAGACCGCAACCTGAAGATCAGGGGCTTATATATTGGAGATGACGAGGAATGTTTTAAGAAGGCCTGTGAATTGTCCCTCAAGGTGAACTTTGAGATGCTCGATAAGCCCCTTGATAAAGTGGTTGTTTACCTCGATCCGGATGAATTTAAAAGCACCTGGCTGGGGAATAAAAGCATTTATCGCTCACGTATGGCCCTGGCCGATGAAGGAGAATTACTTGTACTGGGACCAGGCGTTAAGGAATTCGGGGAGGACAGGGCTATTGACCTGTTGATCCGGAAATACGGGTACAGGACCAGTCCGGAGATCCTTGATTTTGTGGAAAGCAATGCCGACCTGATGGACAATTTGAGTGCGGCCGCACACCTGATCCATGGATCATCAGAGAACCGCTTCAGGATTACATACTGTCCCGGTCATCTCAGCAGGGAAGAAATAGATAGTGTAGGTTTCCGGTACGGTGAGCTGGATAAAATGATGCGTAAATATAATCCACAGGAACTGAAAGATGGTTATAACACCATGCCTGATGGTGAGGAGGTATTCTTTATTTCCAACCCGGCATTGGGATTATGGGCATATGAAGGAAGGTTTGAAAATTAAAATAGTAGCAGATAACAAAATTCCCTTTTTAAAAGGGGTGCTGGATCAGGTTGCCGACATGGTATACCTGCCGGGTAAGGAGATATCAGCGGCTGATGTCAGGGAGGCGGATGCGCTGATTACCCGGACACGCACCTGCTGTGATGCCTCACTCCTGGATGGTTCAGACGTGAAATTCATTGCGACGGCTACAATAGGTTATGATCATATTGATACGGAGTATTGTGACCGGCAGGGTATTATCTGGACCAATGCACCCGGTTGTAATTCATTCTCTGTTGAGCAGTACATTCTTTCGGTATTGTTGAATATTGCGAGTCAGGAAAGCTTTGAACTGAAAGGCAAGACCATTGGCATCATAGGAGTCGGGCATGTCGGAAGCAAGGTGGAAAAAATTGCCTGGGCCCTGGGCATGCGGGTGTTGCTTAATGATCCTCCGCGTGCAAGGAAGGAAGGCTCCCATGCTTTTACAGATCTCGAATACATACTTCAGGAGGCTGATATTATTACCCTGCATGTGCCTTTGAACCTATCCGGCGAGGACAAGACATATCACCTGGCAGGCCATGATTTTCTCGGACAACTGGCAAAAAAGGTATTTTTTATTAATAGCTCCCGGGGAAAAGTAGTTGATTCAGGAGCCTTAAAAGCGGCACTACAGAATCAAAAGCTGGCCGGGGCTGTGCTGGATGTATGGGAAGGGGAGCCCGGTATAGATCTGGAATTACTTGACATGGCCAGGATAGCCACCACCCATATTGCCGGGTATTCCGCCGATGGTAAGGCCAAGGGTACCAGCATGAGTGTTCAGGCAATCAGCAGGTTCTTAAACCTTGGATTTGACGACTGGTACCCGGACAATATACCGGCGCCTGAAGAGCCTGAGATCACCCTGGACGGGACCGGTATGGAATTGCAGGAAATACTTCTTGATGTGGTTAACCGGGCCTATAATGTAATGGAGGATGACAGGAGACTGAGGGAGTCCCCGGAGCGTTTTGAAGAACTAAGGGGAACATACCCCATCCGAAGGGAACCGGGGGCTTTCCGGGTAAAGATCATCAATGACCAGGCGGGTACCGGAGCCGTTCTGGAAAAACTTGGCTTCCAGGTGATGAGTGATTAACGAACTGATAATAATTAATTAAATCAAAAAATGGAAAAACTAGGAGATATTGGATTAATAGGTTTGGCCGTAATGGGCGAAAACCTGATATTGAACATGGAAAGCCACGGATACACGGTGGCTGTTTTTAACCGTACCGTTGCCAAGGTGGATAAGTTCATCGAAGGCAGGGGTGCAGGTAAGAACTTCATTGGTACGCACAGCATTGAAAAACTTGTACAATCATTGAAAAGGCCCAGGAAAGTGATGCTGCTGGTCAAGGCGGGTGCAGCTGTTGATTCTTTCATCGACCAGTTGATCCCACACATGGAGCCGGGAGATATTATCATCGATGGCGGGAATACCCATTTCCCGGATACCAACCGCAGGACCAAGTACGTGGAAGAGAAAGGCTTGCTGTATATCGGTACGGGTGTTTCCGGCGGCGAGGAAGGTGCCCTGCTGGGACCTTCGATCATGCCGGGAGGATCAAAGGATGCCTGGCAGCATGTCAAAACCATTTTTCAGGATATATCAGCCAAAGTGGAAGATGGCAGTCCATGTTGTGACTGGGTCGGCGAAAATGGAGCGGGGCATTTTGTCAAGATGGTCCACAACGGCATTGAATACGGCGACATGCAGATGATCTGCGAGACCTACCAGATGATGAAGGATCTGCTGGGCATGTCCAACAAGGAGATGTATGAAGTTTTTAAGGAGTGGAATGAAGGGGAACTGGACAGTTACCTGATCGAGATCACGCGTGATATACTTGGCTATGAAGAGGATGGAGAAGAAACCGTTGATGTGATCCTGGATACAGCGGGACAAAAAGGGACCGGTAAATGGACCGCCATTGCAGCCCTGGATGTTGGCATACCCCTGACACTGATAGGGGAAGCCGTTTTTGCCCGTACCCTGTCTGCCCAGAAAGAGCTAAGGGTCAGGGCTTCGAAAGTGCTGGAGGGACCCAAACCTGTTTTCAAGGGCGATAAGAAGGCCTTTATTGAAGACCTGCGTCAGGCCCTGTTAGCTTCCAAAATTATTTCTTATGCACAGGGATATGTTTTAATGCGAACGGCTGCGGAAGATTTCGGATGGGACCTCAATTATGGCGGGATCGCCCTGATGTGGCGGGGCGGATGTATTATCCGGTCTGTCTTCCTGGGCAATATTAAAGAGGCCTTTGACAAGAACAAGGACCTGGAGAACCTCCTGCTGGATCCGTTCTTCAAGGAAAAGATCGATATGTCACAGGCCAGCTGGCGAAAGGTTGTTTCCACAGCCATAGAAAATGGCATTCCGGTCCCAACCCTGGCATCTGCATTGAGCTATTATGACGGCTACCGTACCGAAAAATTGCCTGCCAACCTGCTTCAGGCACAGCGCGACTATTTCGGGGCCCATACCTATGAGCGGGTGGACAAGCCGAGGGGAGAATTTTTCCACACCAACTGGACCGGCAGGGGGGGAGATACTGCAGCATCAACCTACATTGCCTGATCAGGAAACAAATTAATAAAACAATAAATCATGAAAATGGAATTGCGTAAAGATGCCCGTTATGCCTTGCTGACACCAACCAGCATGGGCACCAGGTTGACACCCTTAAGCGGGCAGCCGGTACATAACAGTGATCATTTTATCCTGCATGCCACTAGCGCAGAAACCAATGTCGGGAGCGTTTCCTCATATCTCGGACTTCCTGTCAAGGTGTTGACAACCTTTGTTAAGGACAGTCCCATTGCACGGTTGATCAAGGATAACCTGGCCAGCCGCCATATGGATTACGAGGGGAAGGATGTGGAACAGGGCGGTCCCTGGGGTTACCGGCACCAGATCAATATAGCGGACAGTGGTTATGGTACGAGGGGACCCCGTGTGCATAACGACAGGGCCGGTGAAGTTGGCCGGACACTTAATGTAAAAGACTTTGACCTGGAAAGGATATTCGGTGAGGAAGGTGTGCAGATCGTTCACCTGTCCGGATTGATCGGGGCATTGTCACCGGAAACCAGCACCTTCTGCCTGGAAATTGCCCGGGCAGCCAAAAAATACGGGTCCCGGATCTCCTTTGATCTCAACCATCGTGCTTCATTCTGGGAAGGCAGGGAAAAAGAGCTTCACGATATTTTTACAGAGATCGCTTCCATATCAGATATCCTGGTTGGCAATGAAGAGGATTTCCAGCTCTGCCTGGGCATACAGGGTCCGGATGCAGGTGGCAAGGACCTTGCCTCAAAGATTGAAGGTTTCAAGGGGATGATCAACCAGGTCAAAAAGGCTTTTCCGGATACAAGTGTTTTTGCCACCACCTTGCGGGAGGTCGTAAGCGCTAACCTGCATATGTGGGGGGCCATAGTTTCTGTTGGGGATGAGTGGTATGTAGAGGAACCGCGTGAGATCTATGTACTGGACAGGATCGGTGGCGGGGATGGATTTGTGGGTGGATTGCTGTATGGTATATTGAGGGACTGGCAAGCAGGAAAGTGGATTCAGTTCGGATGGGCCACTGGCGCCCTGGCCACCACCATGCTGACCGATTATGCACAGCCAGCCGACGAAGAACAGGTCTGGAGCATCTGGAAAGGGATTGCCAGGGTGAAGCGGTAAAAAGTATTATCTTACTGGTATTAATTCAAAACCAATCTTATGGAAAACCGCAGGGATTTTCTCAGGGCCATGGCTGGCCTTACTGCCGGCCTTATGCTGCCCGTTGGCTGGGGATGCAGGAATGCAGGCCCGGCCAGTGATCAATTTAGTGAACTGCTGCCGCTT
>JAZGGT010000112.1:0-8454 GCA_036480555.1 Bacteroidales bacterium
TGACGGTCACCGATGACAATGGATGTTTTGTTCTCAGCAGTGTATTCAACCTTTTTTATCCGCCACAGCTTGTGATTGACAGTGAAGCATCCACCCCGATAAACTGTAACGGGATCGATGACGGCACCATTACAGTTTCGGCCAGCGGCGGTACCGGTACGTTGACCTATACACTGAACCCGGGTGCCATTGCCAGCAACACGACCGGTATTTTCACGGGGGTCGGTCCGGGTACCTATACGGTAAACGTAACCGATGACAACGGCTGCAGTACTGACAGCAATCCATTTAATTTTGTTTATCCTCCTGCCATCATCATTGACAGCGAAACATCCCAGGCATTGACCTGTAACGGTATCGATGATGCCTCTATATCGGTATCGGCCAGTGGGGGTACCGGGATCCTGACCTATACGCTGAATCCGGGAAGCATCACCAATATTACCGGTGATTTCACTGGACTTGGTCCGGGTACATACACAGTTGATATCAGTGATGCCAATGGCTGTGGTCCGGTTACCAGCACTCCGGTCACATTTAACTACCCGGCCGCCATTGTCATTGACAGTGAATCTTCTGTACCACTGACCTGTTTTGGGATCGATGATGCTTCCATTACAATCTCAGCAAGTGGTGGTACAGGAACATTGACCTATATCCTGAATCCCGGGGCAGTTTCCAACACCACAGGTGATTTTACCAGCCTGGGGCCCGGAAACTATACCGTTACGGTCACCGATGACAATGGATGCTTTGGGATCAGCAGTATTTTCAACCTGGTATATCCGCCGGCTATTACCATTGACAATGAATCATCAACCTCCCTGACCTGTAACGGGGTGGACGATGCAGTAATTACCGTAGCAGCTTCCGGAGGTACTGGTACCCTTACTTATACCCTCAATCCCGGGGCAGTTTCAAACACCACGGGTACATTCACAGCCTTGGGCCCAGGTGATTATACTGTCACGGTGAGTGACGATAATGGATGTTCTGTCAACAGTAGTCTCTTTAGCTTTACATATCCGCCGGCCATTAATATTGACAGCGAGACATCAACAGATATTACCTGTAATGCTGCCGATGATGCGACCATTACCATTGTGGCCAGTGGTGGAACGGGGACCCTTACCTATACACTGAACCCGGGAGCCATTGCCAGCAATACAACAGGTTTATTCACTGGCCTGCTGCCCGGTACCTACTCCGTGGCCGTGAGTGATTTCAACGGATGCGGTCCCCTAAACAGCAGTGATTTTACATTTACCGAACCGGCTGTAATGAACGTAACAGTAGATCCGACCTCGAATAAGGCCCTTGCCTGTTTCGGTGATAATAACGGAAGCCTGGATATAACGGTTAGCGGCGGAACGATGCCATACAGTTTTAACTGGACCGGTCCGGGTGGATTTACAGCCACTACTCAGAATATCAGTGGACTGGAAGCAGGATGGTACAACCTGGTACTGACTGATGTAAATAATTGTGTTCTCACCCATGCACCCCTTGACAGCATTACATCTCCACCGGAGATTCTCATATCATTGGCCAGTACAGAAATTACCTGTTTTGGTGACAATGATGGTAACATTACTGTTACATCCTCAGGCGGTGTGCCTCCTTATGAATACTCCAGGAATGGTGTCACCTGGCAGGCCTTAAATATCTTCAGCGGGCTTAGTCCGGCTACCTATACCATATATGTAAGGGATGCAAATGTTCCCACAGCCTGTATCGCTACCGATACCATCACCGTATCACAACCTGCACAGGTACGGATCATCACTGAAATTGTAGATAATAGTAACCAGAATTGTTTCGGTGACGCCAACGGTGTCATTACCCTGGATGCCATTGGTGGAACAGGTACATTGCAGTACTCCATTGACAGTGCAAAAACATTTTTTGCCACCAAAGTATTTTCGAACCTCCCGGGTGGGAATTATTATCCTTTTGCCATAGATGATAAGGGATGTATGGACCAGGGGGGTGTACAGGTAATTGATGATCCTCTTCCCCTGGTCATCATCAATTACAATCAGGTTGATATCCTTACCTGTTTTGATGCAGCCGAGGGACAGGTGGTCTTGGAAGCTCAGGGCGGGACAGCCCCTATATCCTATATAATGGATGAGGCTGATACCAACCAGACAGGCATCTTCACCGGTCTGATGCAGGGAAATCATGACATCCAGATCCTGGATGCCAAGGGTTGCCGTAAAGATACTGCTATATTTATCAGCAGTCCACCAGAAATCATCATCGCAGCACCCGATATCACTCATGTCACTACCTGCTGGGGGGATCCCGCCGGGGCATTCACCATGCATGTATCGGGAGGAACTGGTCTGATAGAATTCTCGCTCGAAGGCGGACTGTTCCAGACCGACAGCACATTTACCAACCTCCCCGGAGGGGACTACAATGTGACCATCAGGGATGCACTGGGCTGCCTTGTCCCAACAATGGTCACTATCAACTCTCCTGCCAGCATTGCGGCTGATACCGTAATTATCTCACCTGTAACCTGTTATGGCGATACAGATGGATCCATCGAAGTTAGAGGTTCGGGTGGTACGGCACCTTATAATTATACCCTGAACCCGGGAGCCCTAAGCAATACCACCGGGATATTTACCAGCCTTTCCCCTGGCATTTATACCGTGACCATTGATGACGCACAGGCATGTCCTTCTTATATCACACCCGGACTGGAGGTGCTGGAGCCGGCTCCGTTCCTGGTGGATTCGGTGGTACCTGCTGATATTACTTGCGGGGGACTGAGTGATGGGATGGTTGAGATTTTTGCTTCAGGTGGACTCCTACCCTACAGCTATTCAGCCGATGATGGTTTCTCATGGGATACTTCTTCTGTCATAACGGGACTGGGCCCAGGTAACCATGTTACGGTTGTCAGGGCTGTCAGTGGATGCCTGGCCTGGGGTGATACCATATCACTGGTTGATCCGCCTGTCCTCAGCCTGGATACTTACACCTCAACAGACATTACTACCTGTGCGGGTGACAGTGCGGGGACTATCAGTGTCCTGGCATCGGGCGGCACCGGCAGCCTGGAATATTCTCTGGACAGCGTGAACTGGCAGCCCAATGGTGATTTTGTGAACCTGCCAGCCGGAACCCATATTGCATTGGTGAGGGATTCCAAGGCATGTGTACTGGCCTTCCCGCCATTGACCATAGATGAGCCGCCAGCCATCATTGCCATCATTACGACCGAAACTTCCCTTAACGGTCAGCCTGGTTCTATATCCATTTCTGCCTCCGGTGGAACCGGTAGCCTGGAATACTCCATTGACGGACCGGGCGGTCCTTTTGTGACAGATACCGTATTCTCCGTGTGGCCGGAATTTTATGATGTTGTGGTACGTGACCAGAATGGATGTACTTATGAAGAAACTGTGGAAGTGACCGCCACTCCTCCGCTGGAGGTTGATGTTGCCTTTACCATTATCGATTGCCATAATGATAATGATGCAACTATTACACTGACCCACCTGAATGGAACGGGAACCGTGCTGTATTCGATCGATGATGGTGTGACATTCCAGGCTACAGGAAGTTATACTAACCTGCCCGGGAACATCTACCTGGCCCATGTAAAAGACGATGACCGCAGGATCTTCCGTGATACCATTGAGATCATTAATCCTGATGCCCTGGTCGCTACGGCTGCAATCACGCCGGCAACCTGCAGCCAATTTACCTATGATGGTGCCATTGATCTGACTGTGGCAGGGGGCAGGCCGCCATATTCTTACCTGTGGTCAAATGATTCAACCAGCAAAGATCTGGCCGGGCTTGAAGAGGGGATTTTCTCGGTTACAATTACAGATACGAGTAACTGCCAGTTCATGGATACCTATATAGTTCCAGCCAATACACACCTGGTGGCCGATGCAGGATATGATACCACGGTTTGCCGGGAAGCAGAGATTAACCTGAATGGATCCGGCGGGACCTTATTCTACTGGTGGCCGGAAGATGGATTGAGTAACCCGGCCATTCCCAACCCGGTTGCCACCGTGTCCGATTCCATCACCTATGTCCTGACGACAACAGAACCAGACGGATGTATGAGCAAGGATACCATTACCCTTTGGGTCCATCCTGATCTGGGAATTGATGCCGGACAGGATACAACGGTCGCAAAAGGCCAGGCCCTTACCCTGCATGCATCGGGGGGACCCTTTGTCAGTTATCAGTGGGTGCCCGAAGATGGACTGGATAACCCGGCAAGCCAGTCGCCTTCACTGGTGGCCAGCCAGGATATCACATATGTTGTTGTTGGTGCCTCAACCGAGGGTTGCCAGGAATCAGATTCTGTCAGCATTTCCATAACCAGTGGACTTGTAATCTATAGCGGCTTCACACCAAATGGAGATGGCATCAATGATTTATGGGATATCGATTTTGCTGAATATTATCCCAATATCGTTGTCATGGTTTATGACCGCTGGGGACGCCAGGTATTCTTCTCTGAGGGCTATAGCGATGATAAACGCTGGGATGGAAGGTTTAACGAAGAGGAGTTGCCGATTGGTACCTATTATTATGTAGTTGAACTAAAAGACGGCAGTAAACCCTTGAAGGGTCCTGTTACAATTGTAAGGTGATATGAAACGCTATACAGGTATATTAATCATACTGGCTGCCTTCCTGGTATTGCCGGTAAAGGGCCAGCAGACCCCCCTGTACACACAGTACATGTTCAATCAGCTCTTGTATAATCCCGCCATCGCAGGTGTTGATCCTTACTACCAGATCCGCTCCAACCACCGTTTCCAGTGGGTGGGCATGACCGATGCCCCCCTGACGAATGCACTCGCTTTTCACGGTCCCCATCCCACTCTCCCAATGGGCTACGGCGGTTATATATATCATGATGTTACCGGTCCGACAAGCCAGACATCCATCACCGGGACCTATGCATATAATATCAGGGTGGCAGAAAAAACGAGGCTGTCATTGGGTTTGTCCGTTGGGGTCATGCAATACAGGGTAGACGGTACCCAGATCACGATAAAAGATCCCAGTGACCAGGCACTCCAGCATGCGGTCTATACCAGCTGGGTCCCCGATGCCAATCTCGGCCTTTACCTGTACCATGATGATTTCTATGTGGGATTCTCAACCGCCCATATGATCAGCACCCAGCTGAAATTGTATGAACCGGGTATCGGTATTAACAAACTAAAGACCCATTTCTTTCTTACCGCTGGATACATCTGGGAAATCAACCAGGATTTCAAACTGGAACCTTCCGCCATGTTAAAAGGCTCCCTGCCCAATGCCGTGCAGTTGGATATCAATGCCAGGGTGATATGGCAGGATATGGTCTGGGGAGGAATTTCCTATCGCACAGGTGATGCAGTTTCAATCCTTATTGGATACTCCTATGAAGAGAGGATCTATTTCGGTTATTCATATGACATCACCCTTTCCGACCTGAGAAATTACAACAGCGGTACCCATGAGATCATGTTCGGATTCCGTTTCAATGATATCAGATAATCCCTGGTGGTCCAGGCCTGAATGAAATACGCTTCCAAATAAACTGTAAATTTGTACGTTAATTGTTAAAACCCCCGGTATGAATCGGTTTATCATCCCTATATTATTAATGCCTCTGTTAATAATGGTATCATGCCAGCGGGACAGGCCACACACGGACCTGCTGGAAAAGGATGAACTGATACCCCTTCTTATTGACCTCCATCTGGTGTATGCTATACAGTCCTCCGTGAAATTCAGGAAAATATCACTTGATGTTGATTCGGTGGATGTTTATACGTATATTTTTGATAAACACGGGGTTTCAAAAGTTGTATTTGATTCCTCCATTGCCTGGTACTCCCGTCATCCCAAACTATTCACGGAAATATACGATGAAGTTGTTATGGATCTTACACAAAAGCAAGATTCTCTCGAAGTAAGTGAGATGGAGTAGACAGGATATCCATGAGAAAAATTGCTGCTAATTATATTATGCCTGTTTCTTCTCCACCCCTGAGAAACGGGATTGTGGTAATTGATGATGATGGCGGCATACTGGAAGTTATTGACACAGGTGGCAAACTCAGGGAAAGCAGCAACCTGGCGTTTTACAATGGTATTGTCACCCCCGGGTTTGTCCTTCCCTGGTACAGGACCACAGGCCAGGCAAATACCTTTACAGAATCCGCATTTAGGGATTTTGACCTCTTGCTTTTTCAACAGGGCATAAAAGGGATAGGGATACTTGAAAAAAGAGCTTGTCATTTTGCCAGGAAAAAGGAAAGTCCAGTTACCTATCATACCATCCTGGAGTTATGCCCAGGATCAGACCAGGAGGAATTTGAGGTTTACCAGCAGGGGATTGATCTTATTACAGAGGGCTGGAATGAATTTAACCAGTCTTGCTCTGTCAGTTGCTGCACATCATCCCTGATGGAAACTGATTTGGCTGGATATATTCTCCAATTTGCAGCTACACATCAGTTGGTAATCCCACTGGAAAATTCTTATAAGTGGTCATTACCGGAACAGTTGGCCCGGCTAAAACAGCAAATGGAACGGGTGTCTGAAGAACCTCCTGAGGGTATAAAACTGAACGCACATCTGGTACTGATTCATGACCAGGCAGACCTGCCTGCAACTGCCCGTCCGGATCTGGCGGAATTATTTATTACTTTCCATAGCGCAAGGCCTAAACAAAATCTTAATATACTGGAAGCTATGCTTGCCTTGCAGGAATTATCTTCAGAACGCTCCCTTCTGGATGTCATACCTGCCTACACTTTAAATGCCGCCGAAGCATTATTTGAGGATAATAATTTAGGGATCATTGAAGCGGGGAAAAACCCAGGGTTAAACCTGCTGTCAGATATGGAACCCGGGACTTTCAGACTGACTGAAAAAAGTATGTTAAGGGTTCTTATCTAGGATAGTGACAGGATCTTGAAATGCTCCGTTACGGATATCAGAGTCCCTTTTCCCGGAAATAGTCAACGGCCTCTTTGTCGTGCTTCAGGTTATGGTTCTCAAACCATTCCTCCAGGTAGACCAGCATGGTGCGGCAGGTTTCACCCACATCTTTTTCATAGTCTACCTGGAATTGTATCACCCTTCTGATAAATTCCTTTTGCAGGTTCTTATGCTCCTTGATGCTGGGGAAACTATAATTCTTTAAATATATCTCCTCCTGAATCAGGAAATGCTCGACATAATGGGCCAGGCTGAAAAATATCCTGGATGCTGAATCCTTGCAAACTCCAGAATTCAGGTTTTCCTTCAGCGAGCTGACAATATTGAAAAAATACCGGTGCTGTTCATCAATAAATTTAACTCCTGTATTGTAATCCTCATTCCAGGGATACTTTCCATCCATATCGATCAGGGTGTTTGCCAATTCCCTATCAAACAAAAATAGACCCTGACCCTGCCCTGACCAATGATATATATCATACCCTTGTTCACGAGGCAGTGAACTTGGAATCCGCGAGAAGATCATCATACAACCACTATGGAAATGGTTGTTGGAAAAGGAAAGGTGACGAACTATTTTTCCTTATGAAAAGGAAAAGACCGGGTCCTTCAGTCCGGTTACATGTCATCAAAAGGTAATCTGAATTGAGTATTCGTTTGTTTTTTCCGGGAATCTGGCTTTGACTCTTTGCGTATTTCCTCTGCACCAATCTTATGATCTTCAGGCTGTTCTGCGGAGTGATTGTCAACAATCTCGTCGAAATATTCGTCATCAATATCTTCATCTGCATCCTCGTCCCAGTCATCTTCAAACTCATCATCAAACTCATCGTCAAACCAGCCCCTTTCTTCCCGTAACTGTTTTCTATATTCTTCGAGGAATTTTTCTTTCTCCTCCTGGGTCGGGACTTTAACTTCATCCGATTGCATTATTTCATAGACATTTCCCCATGCATCATTGACCCATACAGCCAGATCCGGGTTTAAAACATAGTATCCCCTATAAAGCCGTTTAAAAAGCTTTTTGTTGTAAGGATTCTTACTGTCGATTTCATGCTTTGACAGATTAGCCGACAGGTATGTGCGTTTTTTTCTGTATCCCGGCAGGAATGTATCCGGGTACTCTATTACCGCACGATGGATATTACCGGCCTGTACACCCTTGTTCGCCAGGAAGAAGTCACTACATTGATCAACAATATCAGATTGCAGGGAAATAAAAAAATTCAGCAAAAAGTACTCAATTTTGTGTTTGTCAATTTTTATCAAGCGATCGTCAACCATGATCTTTATGTGATCGGTAACCAGGTAATTGAAAACCGGGAACAGTATGGGTATTTTGTCCGGTTTCAGATAGGATTGGTTCAATGCTATCTGCAGGGGTATTCTGCCCAGATTGTCAGTATGTGAGGGGTCTGCACCCAAGCTGACTAGTAAATCCAAGATTTTTATACTGCCCGAATGAACTGC
>JAZGGT010000113.1:0-2930 GCA_036480555.1 Bacteroidales bacterium
GTCATTGGCATGAAGGTTCCAGCAAGGGGCAGGATCTTTGACAAGGGCGGCATTATCGACATGAAAGAAGCGATGAGCTACACTTTGAGCCTCCCTGTAAGTACTATCATTGTTGGGATCAGGGAAATCGCTCAACTTGAGGAAAACTTCCAGATTACCAAGGAGTTTGTTTCGCTTTCTGCGGATGAAATGCTTGCCATAGAAAAAAAGGCTGAACCACATTATGAGTATCTACAATACTTCAATGTATGAGTAGTTGGTCCTGATGAATCCGGACCAGTCACCTGATCCCTATTTAGAACTTATTTGGTTCCATTTTCACTCATTCCGAATGACGAATCCCCTATCTTGCTTGGGTATCAAATCCAACTACCATGAAAAAGTATATAGTAATTTATCATGCCCCGGAAGAATTTATGGCCCAATCGGCCAATTACACACCTGAAGAAATGGAAAAAGGGATGGAATCCTGGATGGCATGGGCAGCAAAATGTGGGAATCAGCTGGTTGATTTTGGAAACCCACTTGTAGGAGGACAAAAACTCCATCCGGATGGAAATTCTGAGCAGAGTAGCCGGCAGGTTGTTGGTTACTCCATTCTACAAGCTGAGAATATTGATGATGCAAAAGCATTGTTGGATGGCCATCCTCATCTGGCCTGGGATGGAGGCAGTGAGATTGAGGTGCATGAAGTAATGCCATTACCTGGATAAAAAAAACCGGGATGTTATTCCCGGCTTTTTAATTTTTTAGGTAACTAAAATGTCATATCATCTTCTATTCTTCAGGATATGGCTTTAAGTAATTATTTAGAAACTATTTGGTTCGTTTTGCTTAATCCTGGCTGTGTTTTATTCCTATCTTGGATCCAATATTTCTTAAGTGAAACATATTAGTTTAATGTAACAAAACTCAAAATCATGAAAAAATATATCGTAATCTATCATGCCCCGGAAGAACTAATGGCCCAATCGACCAATTCCACACCTGAAGAAATGGAAAAAGGCATGGAGCCCTGGATGGTATGGGCAGCAAAATGTGGGGATCAGCTGGTTGATCTGGGAGCTCCATTGATGGGGGGGCAAAAGCTACTTCCTGATGGGAAGATAGAAAACAGCATCCGCGAAGTAGCTGGTTATTCTGTTCTACAGGCAAAAAACATGGAAGAAGCAAAAGCGCTTTTAGATGGACATCCTCATCTGGCCTGGGATGGAGCCTGTGAGATTGAGGTACATGAAGTAATGCCTTTGCCAGGATAGGAGGTTCCGCTAATTCTTTTCAAGCGGTCTCGATTCGTCTGAAACTGCAAAAGATGAAATTCTGAATTGTGGTAGACGGTGTTTTATGGTCAATTGTTATGCATGTAATTTTTTTTAAGGGGTGACAACTCATATCCACCAATTCACAATTTCAAACCACCTTTTTCATTTACATTATTATTTGCCATTCATTTACCCATTCCATTTAAAATGTTGTAAATTCAAGCTGGCAACACCATGGTGCTTATATGGCTAGGCAGAACACAATACATCTTAACCTGAATGTCAGGGGCCTTGGTCCTTCTGCGACATTGGCAATCAATGAGAAATCGCAGGAATTAGAGAAACAGGGAAGGTCGGTTTATCGCCTGGGACTTGGACAATCTCCATTTCCCGTTCCTGGGAGGGTGATCCAGGCTTTGCGTGACAATGCACATCAAAAAGCCTATTTGCCGGTAAAGGGTCTGTATTCCCTCCGGGAGGCTGTGGCTTCGTTCAACATGCGAATTCAGGGAATCGAAACCCTGCCAGAGAATGTGATGATTGGGCCGGGGTCAAAGGAGTTGATCTTTATATTGCAATTGGTGTATTATGGAGATCTTGTGATTCCTACGCCTTCCTGGGTTTCCTATTCACCACAGGCCAGAATCATTGGCCGGCACGTTTACTGGGTACCTACAAATTCTGATAATTATTGGAGGCTGAGTCCGGAACAGCTCGATAAGATCTGCCGAACAGATCCTGACAGACCCAGGATCGTAATACTGAACTATCCATCGAATCCATCAGGCTACACGTATCCGCTGGAACGTTTGAAGGAATTGGCCCGGGTGGCAAGGAAATACAGCGTTATTCTGGTTTCTGATGAAATCTATGGACTATTGCATTTTAACCACCAGCATGTTTCTGTGGCTTGCTATTATCCTGAGGGGACCATTATCAGCAGTGGCCTTAGTAAATGGTGCGGCGCGGGAGGATGGAGGCTTGGAACCTTTTCCTTCCCTCCCCAGTTAAGCTGGCTGGGAGATGCCATGTCAATCGTCGCAAGCGAAACCTTTACGGCCACAAGTGCACCGATCCAGTATGCAGCTATAACCGCCTTTAACGGGGGCGATGATATTGAAGAATACCTCTTCGATGCACGTCGCATCCTGAAAGCGTTGGCCGAATACCTGGTAAGTGAATTGAATTCGATCAACATAAATATTCCGATGTCTCATGGTGCCTTCTACCTGTTTCCTGATTTCAGACCATTCCATAAAAAGCTTACTGCAAGGGGAATCCTTACTTCCGTCGAGATGTGTTCGGCACTTCTTGATGAGACGGGTGTGGCAATGCTCCCTGGCCACGATTTCGGAAGGGATCCGGCCGAGCTAACCGCGAGAATGGCATTTGTCGATTTTGATGGAGAGCTTGCATTACAGGTAGCATCCGAAGAGTACAGAAATAAAGAAATTGATGAATCGTTCATAAAGCTTTATGCTCCGCGTTTGGTAGAGGCCTTCCGGCGGCTTACAACATGGTTTTCCAGCTTGTAGGTCAATCCACTTTCATTGACAAATTAGATCAGCAGCTCGCCAACATAATATCGTCCCATTCATCAGAAACTATAAGCTATGAGGGTGGTTGGTGACCGTCTGATATACAATAAGGCAACTGTCAGCGCAATAA
>JAZGGT010000114.1:0-2517 GCA_036480555.1 Bacteroidales bacterium
TGTTTGTCCTGAAATTATATCTCTGGTAGTCCGAGGCATGATCCATCATCCCTTCCTGGTTCAGGTAATCAAACGAAACATTATAAGTTACTTTTTCTGTACCACCGGTTGCTGACAGGTAATGGCTTTGCATGAAAGCCGGGTCTCTGACCATTTCATTGACCCAATCCGCGTTATTTGTCGTATCAATTGCTTCGGGATTAATCTTCCAGAAATTCGGCGGAAGGGCATCCAATCCAAAATGCTTGTCATAGGCATGCCAGTATTCCCAGGTTTCATGTCCGCTCATGAGATCAAATTCCTTTGATGGCTTCTGCATACTGAATTGTCCAATATAGCTAAAGGATGTTTTGCCCTGTGAACCCTTCTTCGTGGTGACAATTATTACTCCATTGGCTCCACGCGAACCATAGATGGCTGTGGCCGAGGCATCTTTTAATATCTCCATGGATTCTATATCGTTGGGATTTATGTTGGTTGCACCATTAGTATTTATGAATCCGTCAACTACCCACAGAGGTGAATTTCCGGCATTAAGAGAATTATTTCCCCGAATCACCACAACCGGTTCGGCACCCGGACCACCGGATGCCATATTTACCTGAACTCCGGTGGCTCTTCCTGACAGGGCCTGTGAGATATTTGCAACAGGCTCCTTGGCCAACTCATCAACGTTTACAGATGCCACCGAGCCCGTAAGATCAGATCTTTTTACTGTACCATAACCAATCACAACCACCTCATCAAGGGAGGAATACGAGGGTGCCATAGAGATATCAATCCGGACCTGGTCACCTACTGGTATAATCTGCTCCTGGTAACCCACATAAGAAAAAACCAGCTGATCATCGGCAGAGGCAGTCAGGGTATAATTACCATCAACGTCTGTGATGGTTCCCGTGGTTGTTCCGCTTATAATAATATTCACCCCGATCATGGATTCATTATTCTCATCCAGCACCGTTCCGCTGATCGTTCTTTGCTGTGCAAAAAGCAGGGAACTGAAGGCGAGCAGAATTAATATTAATGTTTGCCTGTGGAATGAAAGCTTTGTTTTAATAATGGATTTTTTCATCAGGGCAATATTTACGTAAGTAATACAATCAAGATCACAATAAGCAGGATAACCAAAGCGAGAATGAGTATGTACTCACGGATCCTGTACTTGTTTATGGAATTCTTCAAATCGTTGAAATCAAAAAATCACCATGTAAAAATATTGCCATCCCGGATTCGGAATGTAGAAATATTGCTTATAGATGGGGAGTTTTTATTCAAAACGAATATAAGACAGCATGGGTCCGTATTTAATAAAACGGTGTTTGCCCCGGAGCCAGGCTCTTTGAGAGATATGGATATCAATGGATAGGAAATCCGGGTAGTTTCGGATTGATACCGGAGTAATCTATCCTATTGGATTCGCTTGCGTCGTGGATTTCTATACTTTGAGGTATAAATTATGGAAGTTAATGCATGATCCAGATCTGTTCCTGGTCTGCCTTGAGTTCCATTTCCCAGGAATTATCACGGAAGCGCAATTGGAAGGAGGTGTTCCTTTGTGCATTCAGAACCTCTGAAACAGGTTTCCCTTCTACCCAGGTCAAATCCATGCCGCTCAATATCGTCATTTTCGATATTGATATGCCACTTGCCAAAATAGCCTGTGTCATAGCCGGCATCTTGGTAATGGTTATCCACTGTTTCAGCAATCAGGAACGTACCTGGACAGCATTTCGACGGTTCTTAATTAATCTTCAAGAACAGTGTACTTGCCAGCCCAATCCTCAGCCTCTGGCTGATCCCCGACTGCTGGCAAATCACCAACAGCGGAGTATAATACATTATTCTGTCCTAAAAATTCCTCACATTTTCGTGGACAATTTTCATGATTTCATCCGGTTTACTCAGGCTCCGGGGATAGTAATAGTAAATCAAATGGTCTACATCTGATTTGACTACCTCCGGCATTCCTTTTGCCAGCAAGGGAATATCTATATCTACCAGGGATTGATTTTCAAGTAACCAAAGTGATTTTTTATCATTCTTTCTTGCCGCATCAATAAATCGTTGACCATTATTATCCAGAAGTGTTTTGTTTAATGTTCTTCCTACTACATCACCTTCATCACTTGCACCCCATGGCCTTCCATCGCAACCAAAAATATCGAGGCCTTTTATTTGTGCTACCGCATTTATCAGCTCATCGTTCAATTGGGCATAAATGAACATGGCTGTTGCCTTATCAGGATGCTTTGCTTTTATTTCCTGATTCAACCTGGAGTAGAAATCCACATTTTCCCATACAAAGTCCATGGCTGTAGCATGCATACCCAGTTTTTCAATGGCTATAGGATGAAAATCTTTACTGCTCAGCGATTTTGGTTCATCCCAAATAATGCCTTTAATGTCCCATGTTTCGTAAACCTTAAGCGAGGTTTCGAGCATAAACTCATAGGTTTTTGGATGAAAAATGCTGCTGATCCTTCCCGACCAACGTGAGCTTACATAAGAACCATC
>JAZGGT010000115.1:0-3315 GCA_036480555.1 Bacteroidales bacterium
CTCTCCGGATCCAGGATCTTTGAATACTGACAATAATGCATCAGCAATATCTGAACCGGCAGTTTCATCTATCTCGAAGACCCAGTCTGCAAATCCAAGATCATAATACATCTGTCCCTTGATTGTATCCTGTGGCTGGCGCAGGTAAAATGCTATGGTCCCATTAGCCAGGGCGATGATGGGTGAGTGGCATTCAAAACTCAGTAGGGCAAAAGCTCTTTTGTAAACGGAGGCCGCTTCATCAGGCATCCAGTATCCCCGTTTGATCACAGATGGTTTAACATCATCGGGCAGGGGATCAATTAACAATTCATCCATGATATCTACCTCATAGGTCATTTCGGGACAGATCAGGACTTTATGGCCGGTCTCCCTGACCCAGGTAATGATGGCTTCCCTGAGCTTGGCATGGTCTTCCTCCTTGTACCTTTTATTCGTTTCCTCTACCTCATGTATCTTAGCCTCATCCCAGTTCACCTTCCTGAACTTGTGGTAGGGTGTATATCTTAACCTGGGGATGGTGCAAATGTACTTCCCTTCTTCAAGTCCGAGGTCATCCAAAAACCGGATGGCCCTCTCTTCATCCAGAATGTTGAGATAGAATGTTGCATCCGGGGCAAATGAGATCTGCGGTCCGGTTATACCTTCAGATTCCAGTATTTTCAGGGATTCAGTCTCCCTGGTATAGATGAAACTTGCTTTTCTAAGCAGTTCTTTCAGTCCCTCATTCATCCATTGTATGGTAGTTCCAAAAATACCGAAAGGCTTTCCTGTTTTTTTCACCCAGGCCCTCAGGCATCTCTCTCCAACAACGTATGGCCCGGATCCATGAACCATGATATCCGACTCATCGAAAGCTTTCAACACGTCCTCAGTATCGGCTTCATTATTTTCATTCACACCCCCGTAAATGATTTGAACATCAGGGAAATTTGCATTGAGCATCCGGCCCACTTCATCACTGTGAGACATTTTCCAGAGGATCAACCGGCAACCCGGCAGATTCTTTTGCAATATATTCAGCAGTCCGGGTGTATGCGCAATGTCCCCGATATTAACATCCTGCCATCCGGACACGATCAGGATTGTTGGCTTTCCCTTTTTACCGGTACATGAACATGCCTGCAATATGGCAGAAGGCAGCAGCATCATGCCACCAGCCAGAGCCGTCTGATGCAAAAATTTTCGGCGTCCTGGATAAGTTTTACTTTCCATCTGTCCTGATAATTTTAAGGGCTATATCCCCGTCGTATTTCGGACTGACGAGCGTTTTTACTTCTCCCTTATGATCGAATTCTTCACT
Organism: Bacteroidales bacterium; assembly: GCA_036480555.1. Taxonomy (GTDB): domain Bacteria; phylum Bacteroidota; class Bacteroidia; order Bacteroidales; family SM23-62; genus SM23-62. Next base: position 1,304 of record JAZGGT010000115.1, read on the forward strand.
CTTTTCAGTATCAAAACTTACCGTGTTCAACCAGGTGGCCTTGTATGCTCCGGGAGGCAGGTACAATTGCAGATCGCACTGGGATCCTCCATTGAGATAAACAGCATATTCCTTTCCCTCATTGGCAAGCACCTGCGGGACGGTCCCCGGAGCCAGCTTGACAAGATGCCTGGAAGGTTTGAGCCGGATGAAATCAAAACCTTCCATAAAGCTTTTCAGGAAAGCTAATTGTTTCCTTAGTGATTCACTTCCATGCCCGGGTGCATCGTTTACTAATGTGCCGTCCTCGTATCCTACAAAAAAGGAGTAGTCAAGGTTATTGTAGATACCCCCGCCTGCCAGGATGAAATTCCAGGCATTCGCACGGTACCTGCTGTCCTCCTTTCCACAAAATCCATCCTCATCAAAGCTAAGCGGGAGATCATAACCATAGTTGTATTCGACTGCCTGGGGTAAGGCATAATGAAAATTAATGATGGAAACATAATCATTAACCTCTTTGATCGGATACATAAAACTGCAGTAATTCTGTGCTATTAAATGTTGCTGGTCAAAATTACTTTCGGTCTTTACGATGAGCTCTCCGATCCTTTTCTGCCATGCATTGGCGGCAGCATTCGGCAGGTCTGCCTTACGCCTCCAGTAAAGATGAGTGGAAGAATCGCTCGGATTAATGGCAAAGAATTCATCACTGTTATCACTCCATGGTTCATTTTGTATCTCATAATAAATGTTATCGAAATCCTTAAGCTCAGTAACTAATTTTTGTACAAACTTCTCCTGGTATTGCATCAGGTTGCCATTGTCGGGCGTGTGAACATTGACCCTGTCAATTATATCGGTCTGGTTGATGTTGTTTTCATGATACAGGGGACAGTAGGTCCAGCTTAAATCCGAATAGATGGAAGAAAAGAAGGTGACCTCAACGATGATGTCATGCTTTGCAGCCTCGGTTAAAAAACCTTTCAATCGTTCAAAATATTCCATGTCCCACTGGTCAAGATCGAATTTGGTAGCACCACCTTTGTTACCTTCAACATTTGTCCTTTTCCAGGGGGTCAGGAATGATTCAGATGGCGGGGCAAGCGTATTATTCCTGATGCCAAAACTACCCGGATTCTCAACATAGGTGCCGCAGAATATCCTGGTCAGGTTAAGGTTGTCCTTAGAAAGGGTTTCCAGGTACTTCTGATAGTCGAATTCCCTGTTTATGACTGCCCCGTAATGCTCCCCTGATGTAATCAAAAGCAGAGGCTTGCCCATGTATTCAAAATAATGAGGATTTTCCGGATGCAGGCTGAGGGGCTGAGCCTGATTTTGCATCGTTAAGTAAATCAACATCAGGAGTGTAACAAGATATTTGGTTTTCATTGCCAGATGAATAAAATTGATGATTTAACGGGATGGTTTTATTACCTGAATTACCAGTTCTTTCAAATGTATTAAAAAAGCAGGATAATTTCAGGAGTCTCTGTGTGTTAACGATGAAAATCATGATAATTATCCATGTAGTTACAAGTTGAAAAGAAACCTCCTGGAGATACCTTTTCTTTCCATGATTTTTGACTGACACTAAGGAAAAAGTTTATATCTTGCCGATTCTTTTATTTTCAAACATTTAATGAATTTTATAATGGAAAGAAGTGAAATTCAAAAACGTGTAAAAGAAGTGGTTGGGAAAGTTCTTGAAGTAGATAGTTCGGAAATAGCTGATGATGCCAACTTCATCTTCGACCTTGGAGCAGATTCGATGCAGAGCCTGGAACTCGTAGCTGGATTTGAAGAAGAATTTGATGTTGAATTGGATGAAGATAAAGCCCTGGAGATACAGAGCTTAGAAGATGCAGTAGATTTCATTGCAGGATCTCTTTAATTATATGATCAGATTGACTTTGTCGAACTCTCCCACCTATGGGCTGGAGAGTTACTCCAGGGGGTGTCCGGAATAAGAGACCAGATCTTGCCCCGGGATTATTTCCATTTAATCTAATTTAATTGTATTTATTCGCCTA
>JAZGGT010000116.1:0-4484 GCA_036480555.1 Bacteroidales bacterium
GGTTTACAAACTTATCAATGATATGCTGAGGCAAACCGGAACCGGTATCATCAATTTGAAACTGTAATACAAGATATTCATCATGATTTTCAATCACTTCAGTACTGATTAATATCCTGCCTCCCCGGGTCTGTTCAATTGAACTTTCCACCAGATTATAAAGGATCTGTCTGAGCCGGAAAGGGTCACCTATCAGCCTGTCTGGCATATCATTTCTGATCTTGGTGATGATGCTGGAATTGGTCTGGGAAGCTATTGATTTAAAGGGTTGGATAGCGAGCTCGATTTCGTTTTTAAGGGAAAACGGAATTTCTTCCATAATCACTTTTTCTACATCCTGTGTTGCGAAATCAAGGATTGAAGTGATCTGGTTGGAAAGGAGGTCCGTGGTTTTCTTTAAGATCACAGCAGTTTCTTCTAATTTACCTTTGAGGCTTTCCTTTTCCAGTATATCAACAGCATTCCGCAACTGGATGACAGGTCCGGCTATCTCATGGCTCATGCTCTCCAGTAATTCAGTTTTGGCGAGCTGAGCAATCTTTTCTAGATTTCTCGACTTCTCAAATTCTGTGATATCGAATAGTAAAATGATGTTGGTTTCAACCTGATTGATTTCAGTTAAGAACTCGCGCCTGTAAAGTTGCCGGATGATGGCATCACTTTGGGATTTAATAACATAGCCAGGTCCAAAAGCCCGCGTGTACAACGGATCATCTGTCCCAGCCTTTTGTGTCTCCAAATCCAGCTCATGTAAGGATTTATTTTCCGGTGAATCTTTGGGATCATTCATGATCCATTCCCTGGCGGTATTATTCATCACACGGATAGCTCCATTGGGTTCTGAAAGTATGATTCCGACCGGAAGGGAATCCAGTGTTTTTACCAGGGCAATTTCAGAGACGCGTTTACGCCGGACAGTTTCTGATCTGACCCTGAAAACAGTGAAATAAATGTATAGCAAAAGAGCAAGTAGGGCCAGGCTGAATAGAGAAATGATGGAAAACTTTATTATTATGCTGCGAAGAAAAAGATCTGTTTTAATCGAAAATATAATCCCCAGATCCCTCTTAACAAGACGAATCGGATAATAAACTGAAACAACTCTGGTGGGCGAGCCTTCTATATCGATGGAATGAACCATTGAACTTTCCTCACCTTTTATGACATCGGATCCAATTCTTTTCAGGTCATTGGGAGGAATATTTAGGTTGGTTTCAGCTGTTGCAATAAGTTCTCCTGAATTTGTCACCATCCACTGCCACATGGTGTTTTCAAGACGGTATTTTTCAAAAATGGAATTTACATAGAGGGTAAAATTAATCTCTACAACGATATTCGAACGTACAACCCCATTTTCATCAAAATCCGGAATTGACAGGGAAAATTTATCCTGGTCGAAGATAAGCTCATCCCTTTCGCGTAATATGGTTTGTTCCTGGGATTCGTAATAGTCTGTCACAAAATCGCCTTTCCTGTCCAGTATGAGGCTATACACATTATTCTCATTATCAAAAACCGTGATCTTATTGATGAGTTCACTATTTCTTGTATAAAGTTTTTGCAGGTTTTCTGCTCCACGTTCCCTGATCTCTACATTAGTGAACAGTTCACTGAAATCATCAGCAAAGGGAATTGCGTTCAACTCATTTTCAAAATTCATGCCTCCCTGTTCAATAGTTGAACCACAGAGACGGGTTTGTCTGGCGAGTAAATCAGTTTGAAAATCAAGTTGTTGATTAAAGATAGTGAAGTAAAAGACAGTATTGATTCCTATAAATAGAAAAACACTTATCAATATGATGAAAAAGGTCCGGTTCATTCATCTGAAAATTAACATATTCATCATTATTACACAAAATAAGTTATTACCTGTATTTAGAACTGTCCTGCTGTTCCTCCAATAAGTTCAGGTAGCTTTTATACCGGGACAAGCTGATTTTTCCAGACTCAATAGACTGTATGACAGCGCATTCTGGTTCGTTTACATGAATACAGTTATGATATTTACATCCAGCTGAAACCTTAAAAAGTTCCGGGAAATAATGATAAAGGGGTTCATCTTCCATGTCTGTTATTCCAAATCCTCTGATTCCAGGAGTGTCAATGATGAAACCCCCCATGCCCAATTCAAACATTTCGGCAAAGGTCGTGGTATGTTTTCCTGACTTATGACTCTGGGAAATCTCCCGGGTTTTTAAATTCAGCGATGGTTCAATGATATTGATCAATGTAGATTTTCCTACACCTGAATTGCCTGCCAGCAGAGTTACCTTTTCTTTCAGTGCAGATTTGATCTGATCAAGGTTTACCTTTTTCTCAAGCGAACATTCAATGCAGCCATAACCAATTTCTTCATAGATTTTTCGCCACTCGTCCAGAGTTATTTTTTCAGCTTCGCCATACAAATCAGTTTTATTAATCAAAAGGATCGCAGGTATATTGTATGCCTCGGATGTGACCAGGTAGCGGTCAATGAATTCGGCATGTGTAACAGGGTTGATCACAGTGATCATCAGGATTAACTGGTCGATATTGGTGGCTATGATCTGGTGAGATTTTGATAGTTTGGTAGATTTTCGGATGATATAGTTTTTTCTTGGAAGAACATCACTGATCCGGCCTAGTTTTTCACCTTCCCGGATGGAAAACCTCACCCAATCACCAACGACAACCGGGTTTGTGCTTCTGAGCCCTTCCAGCCGGTATTTGCCACTGATTATACATTCGGTCAATCCGGCTTTAGGCGAACTGACCAGGTATGAACTACCGGTTGATTTAATAACCCTTCCTTCTCCTTCCATATACAAAGTATACAAAAGTAGTTATATTTATAACCATGCAAAAGATCATCTCCTATAACGTCAATGGCATTCGTGCTGCCATAAACAAAGGCCTGGTGGACTGGATGAAAAAAGTAAAACCAGGGATGCTGTGCATACAGGAAACAAAAGCACAGCCCGATCAGGTCGACCTGGACCCCTTTCGAGAACTGGGGTATATTGATTACTGGCATTCAGCTGAAAAAAAGGGTTATTCCGGGGTTCTGATACTTGCAGATCGGGAACCGGACAATGTCGTAATTGGCATGAATGCCTCAGATTATGATTCAGAGGGAAGGGTTATCCGCTTCGATTTTGGTGATATTTCTTTTCTCAATGTCTACATTCCATCCGGCACCACCGGGGATGTCAGGCAGGATTTCAAGATAAAATTCCTTGATGACTTTCTCAGTTTTCTGACTAATCTCAGGAAAGATAAACCCAATCTGCTGGTATGCGGGGATTTTAATATAGCGCACAGGGAGATTGATATACACAACCCGGTCAGTAATAAAAAAACTTCCGGGTTCCTTCCTGAAGAAAGGGCATGGATTGATAAATTCCTGGAGAGTGGTTTTGTGGATACATTCAGGCATATGAACCCGGACATTGTTAAATACAGCTGGTGGAGTTTTCGTTCAAACGCCAGGTCGAAAAACCTTGGATGGCGGCTGGATTATCATATGGTCACCGAACCAATGGCAGCCCGAATAAAAGATGCGGGCATCATGAACGATGCGGCACATTCCGACCACTGTCCGGTTTGGGTAAACCTGGACATATAATCATTTTATAAAGGTTTTGGCAAGTCCTTGTTTTCCCTTATAAGGAGGGTATCTTAAGGGAAAATCCATCCAGTTTGCCTTGTCAAGAAATGACCTTTTATAGGAAAAGGTTTCAAAACTGTATTTCCCATGGTACCTCCCCATACCGCTCAAACCTATCCCGCCAAAAGGCAGATAAGTGTTAACGAAATGCATCACTGTCTCATTGATGCCTCCTGAGCCGGACATGGTCCGGTCAATGATCAAACGCTGGGTTTTCTTCGACTTACTGAAAATATATAAACAAAGAGGCCTGGGTTTGCTTTTGATATAATTAATGACATCATCGAGAGACCGGTATGTGATCAATGGCAGGATAGGGCCGAAGATTTCCTCCTTTAAAAGGATATTGTCCATGTCCTTTACCTCAACAATGCTAGGCTCAATATACCTTTCTTCAAGATCGGTATCTCCTCCCAGCAAGATTTTTTGTCCCTCCAGGTATCCTGTCAACCTCTCCGCATTGGCCTGATTGATGATTCTGGCAAAATCAGGGCTACCTTTGATGTCATCCTGGTAAACAGATTTCAGGTAGTCCTTCATACCTGTGAGAAGTGCTTCTTTGATATCTTCATGGACAAACATATAATCGGGGGCAACGCATGATTGTCCGGCGTTCAGGAGTTTACCCCAGAGAATTCTTTTAGCTACCAGCCGGGGATTGGTCTCAGGTTCTACGATAACGGGTGATTTTCCACCCAGTTCAAGGGATACAGGGGTAAGGTGCCTGGCGGCAGATTGCATGACCTTTTTCCCGACTTCTGTACTACCTGTGAAAAAGATATAATCAAATTGCTCCTCCAGCAGGAGCTGGTTGATCTCCCGACCCCCTTCAATGATA
>JAZGGT010000117.1:0-11230 GCA_036480555.1 Bacteroidales bacterium
TGTGCAGCCTTATAGGCAGGAATACGACCAAGTATGTATTCTGTATCCACAAAGGCATATTTCTGAGCCAGGCCCATGCCTGTCGTCAGCAATAATATACTGAGTATTGATGCTATTCTTTTCATCGATATATATTTTTAAATTTTATACACTAAAACTGTTGCCCAATGGTGAAATGGAACTGGCTCTTACCTGCATCCGGCAGTCCGGGAATAGGATCAAACCCATAACCCCAATCAATCCCCAGCAGACCAAACATCGGCAAAAATGCCCGCAGGCCAATACCGGCTGATCTTTTGACCAGGAAAGGATTGAACTCATCGATACTGTACCAGGCATTACCCCCTTCCAGGAATCCGAGCACATATACTGTAGCTGAAGGATTCAGGGTTATGGGATAACGCAATTCCAGTGTCAGCCGGGTATAAACATTCCCGGATTTCAATCCATCCACCCTCGGTGTCAAAGAACCATTTTCATAACCTCTCAGGGCAATCACCTCGTATCCGTAAATGTTAAATCCGGACATCCCGTCCCCTCCAACATCAAATCCTTCGAAGGGGGAAGGACCAAGATTATCATTATAATGACCGAGGTAACCAAAATGGGCCCGTGTATAGAACACCAAATTTCCTGCCAAGGTTGTATACCAGTCTGCTAAAAACTTCCATTTATGGTACTCAATCCAGTTGTATCTCTCTTGTTCACTGACTTCTGTGTAATCTTTATTATTGAATGCAGAATAGGGTGGAGTTAGCTGGAGACTTATTGAAAAAGTGGATCCGCGACGCGGATAGATCAGCTGGTCTATCGATTTCCTGGCAACCGTGGTAGTAAAACTTAAATTGTTTGATTTACCATTGGAAAAGGTAAAATAACCAGTCCAGTTATCCAGGTTGTATTGCTGGAAACTGAGTTCATTGTACAGGGTAAAAAAGTCATCGGGCCATCTTAGACGCCTTCCCAATCCTAAGGATGCGCCGGTAATTTTCATGGAGCTGCTTCCGGCATCCCAGAAATAAAGGGAATTATTGGTCAGGGTATGGAAGAAAGAGACAGCCAGCGAGTTTGGCTTCTTCCCCCCGAACCAGGGTTCCACAAAAGTCACATTGTAGCTCCGGTAGTATTTGCCGTTGGACTGGGCACGCAGGCTTAATGTCTGTCCATCACCAGCAGGAATGGGCCGCCATGCCTTAGGCTTAAAGACATCTTTAATAGCAAAATTGGAAAACCGGAGCCCGATAGTACCAACCAGCATGCCAGCTCCCCATCCACCGGATATCTCCAGCTGGTCATTGGCTCTTTCTACCAGTTTGTATTCTATATCCACTGTACCATCTGTAGGATTCGGGATGGGGATAGGCTCAATTTTCTCCGGGTCGAAATGTCCCAGTTGTGCAAGCTCCCTTACGGTCCGGATGATATCCGATTTACTGAATAATTCTCCGGGTTTGGTGCGGATCTCCCTGCGAACCACATGTTCATTCGTCTTGGTATTCCCTGAAATGATCACTCTGTTGATCCTGGCCTGTTTCCCTTCATATACCCTCATTTCAAAGTCGATGGAATCCCCCTCCACCTTGATCTCCACCGGATCTACACTGAAAAACAGGTAGCCATGATCCAGGTACAGTGAACTGACAGCATCCTCATCTATCTCCAGCCGTTTGCTTAACAGGGTCTGGTCAAAGACATCTCCCCTTTCTATGCCAAGTACTGCGTTAAGTATATGAGAAGGATAGATTGTATTACCAACCCAGTTAACATTCCTGAAGAAGTACTTACGGCCTTCCACAAGAAATATTTTCAGTAACAGCCTGTTTTCTTCTTCCACCCTCACCATGGAATCACCCAGGATCTTGGCATCCCGGTAACCATTTTCATTATAGAAGGTGATCAGGCTTTGCTTATCTTCCTTGTACTGGTCCTTAATGAACTTGGATGGTTTGAATATGTTTATGTTTACCTTCTTGGTGTTTTTCAGTACTCTCCTTAAACGTTTGTCGGGGAAAACTTCATTCCCTTCAAATACAACATCATCGATCTTTATCCTGGGACCCTTATCAACCTTGACGAATAAGCGCATGGAATTGGGTCTCAGCGTATCAGGTACCTGGGTTATGGCTACCTTTGTATCAAAAAAACCTTTTTCTATGAAATGGTCTTTAATGAGGCGCTCCGTATTATTCAGCAGGTCAGTGGTCACCTGGCTTCCTGTACGGATATTAAGATTTTCCATCAGGTCCTCAGTCTCTCCTTTTTTCAATCCGTCAACGATCAGCCTGGAAAGTCGCGGCTGTTCTTTCAGGTAAATGTCGAGGTAAACCTTACCGTCCTCGATTTTTCTGGCAGTGATTTTTGCATCAGCAAACAATCCCTGGTCCCAGAATTTTTTCACAGCCTTTGTAATATCGTCACCTGGTATTTTTATGCGGTTCCCGACTTTGAATCCTGAAATGGAAATAAGGACCACAGGTTGGAGAAATTCCACACCTGACACAGTAATTTCGGCTATTTCATATTCCTTTATATTGGTATAATCGTAAACGGGCAGGTTATCGTAATCAATCTCCTGGGATATTACGGCCAGCCAGGGTGAAATCAAAATTATAATGAATAGTAGTTGCTTCCGAATCATTCTTGTCTAATCTCCCGTTTACGATACTACTTGTTCACTGATTTTACCAAACCGGCGTTCCCTGTTCTGAAAATTGCAGATGGCAGCATACAGGTCCTCCTTCCTGAAGTCAGGCCAGAGCGTCTCAGTGAAATACAATTCAGTGTAGGCAATCTGCCAGAGTAGAAAATTGCTGATCCTGTATTCGCCACTCGTCCGGATCAATAATTCAGGATCCGGTATATCACGTGTTTGAAGCTGTTCGGTAAAATGATCACAGTTGATCTCTTTTGCCATCAATTCACCTGACTCAATCTTCCTTGCAAGTGATTTCATGGCATCAAGAATTTCCCATCGGGCACTGTAACTGAGCGCCAGGACCAGGGTCATACCTGTATTCAGTGAGGTCTTCCTGATGGCATTTCCCAGGTTAGATTTGACCTTGTTTGGCAAACTTTCTATATCACCTATGGCTTCCATGCGAATATTGTTCTCCATAAGGTTGTCAATTTCCTTGTCCAGGACGGTAACCAGCAGGGACATCAGCGCATCGATCTCTGTCCGGGGTCTGTTCCAGTTTTCAGTTGAGAATGCATACATGGTCAGGTAGCCAACACCCAGTTCAGCTGCAGCCTCAACGGTCTCACGCACTGCCTTGACACCATTTTTATGACCGAATATCCGTTCATTCCCCTTCTTTTTGGCCCAGCGTCCATTCCCATCCATGATGATGGCAATATGCCTGGGTAACTTATCCCTGTTAATTTGGTTTTTCAGTGAGTTTTCCATCTGCTTCCCTGACTAATCGTAGGCCGGGCAATCTTCCCGCCAGTTAAATATCTTATAAGTGATAAATAGTCCAACTATTGAATACCAATCACTATTGTGAAAAAATACACCTTGATCGGCGCCTATATTCTCTGTCCCGTCCAGCATATCGTTCAGGGTTTTTCTGAAAGTCCATTCGACGCCCATACTCCACCGCCTGGCCAGGTTGTATTTGAATCCGACCCCGAAATTTATGGTCGTAGCTGATGCTGCATTTACATTTGATGACAATGCGGAGGCATAACCTATTCCCGCCGAGACATAGGGTGAATACCTGTTCTTTCTCAACTTGGTAGGTTTGTACTCCATGAAATTGAATTCCGTGGTAATGGCCAGGTCAATGATGCTGGTTTTAAAACTTTGGTTCCGCTGTTGCTGAAAGGCATCTTCAAAATCACTGTCACTCCCCTTCAGTGATGTATAGATCCCGCTGAACCGGAAGGAATTCCTTGGATTGAGATTATAACGGTAAATGATACCGCCTGCGGGGGATGGTGCATAAAAATGCTGGCTGTGATTGATATCCCCCATATAATAGGATGCGCCACCGATCAAGCCAATATCCGATTTTTTTTGAGCAGTAGCATGCTTAGACGGAAAGACCAGAAAGAGGATAAGGAGAATGCCGGAGAAGAAAGCCTTACAGGAATGTTTTGCTTTTCCGTCCAAATATAATGGGGGCGCCTGACTTTGATGTTCTGATTCTGTATATCCCATTAATAAATCCAAAATAATATAGATCATTAGCCTTCGAATATTTCGGATGCGAATATCCATCCATATAATCTGTCGTGCTCAACCGTATCCCGAATTCACCGCCTACAGACCAGTTTTGGTTGATCACGTATTTCAATCCGATACCCAATGGCATCACGATGCCTGCCTTGGAATGATTCGGATCATATGCAGGAGCGTTGGCCAATGCATCGTTCACCTTTGGATTGAAAAATACTCCCCCGATTCCAGCATACAAATATAAGTTGATTTGGGAATAATTGTTAACCATTCCCCTTTTATTGAACAAAGCACTCGATGAATACCGCTTTTCCTCAGATATAATTGAGTATTCAAACTGCAAACTGGGCTCAAATACACTCGATGTAAACTCGAATCCCCGGTCGTTGTTTTTAGAACCTTCATCATCTCCGGCCAGGTACCCGTACATAAAGTTTAATTTCAACCCCATGTTCTCCCTGATCTTGAACCTTGTTCCGAGATATAACGAAGGACGGGTATGTTTTATTGAGAGGTCTTTAATACCAAACCAGTTATCGCTGGTGGCAGATCCGCCGATATCCCCGAAATAGTTTAAAAATCCCACACCGAAAACGGCTTCGTATCTTCTCAGTTTCCATCGCTGTGCATTGCCCTCCTGAGGAAGGGAAAGCGCGATCAGCAGTATGAATGGTAAGACTCTTTTTAACATGGAATGTGGTACTTACAAACAAATGTAACAATTATTCCTTAATTACTCGTTCCTTTTGTCAACGCCCCACATTAATTTATTACGCAATGTATTATAGAAAGTTGCATCTTTGATCCTCAGGGTTTTAATTGTAAAATCAGCCCTTTTCAGACGCAACTGGACCTCTCCCTCAATTATTTCAGTACGTGAATCAAGGGTCAGCAGGAAACTGTTATCCCGGCTTTCCACCTCAATCCTGATCAAATTATGATCCGGCACAATGACCGGTCTTATGGTCAGGTTATGTGGGGCCATGGGGGAAATGATGAAATTATTTGAATCCGGGGTCATAATGGGTCCACCGACACTCATGGAGTATGCTGTTGATCCCGTAGGTGTGGATACGATGAGCCCATCTGCCCAGTATGAGTTCAAGTACGTATCATCCAGGTAGGTATGTATGGTGATCATGGTAGAATATCGCTTCTGAATGCTGACTTCATTCAATGCACAGGTAAAACCTTCCCATGCTGAATTGATCAGATCCAGCTCAACAAGGGACCGGTGCTCAACTTTGTAATGACCATTTAGTATTGCTGAAAGGGAGTCTTCAATATGCCCGGGTGAAATATCGGCCAGGAAACCCAGGCGGCCGGTATTGATCCCGACAATAGGGATACCGTAATCCTGTACAATAGATACGGCTTCCAGGAAGGTGCCATCACCACCAATAGAAAACATGATGTCTGCATTGCCGATGATATCATCATGCGTTTTGAATGCTCCCGCCTTTTTAAGGGAAAGTTTTTCCTTCTTCAGGAGGAATTCAAAGAAAGACTCATGGATAAAATATTCCACACCATACTTTTCGAGCAATACGAACAGGGTTGTAATGTTCTTCTCGAACCCGCTGCTGAATGGCCTGCCGTAAATAGCGATTTTCATCTCAGATATTCAAATATTTCATAAACGCTTCGTACCGGTTATGGAGCAGATCTTCTAATTCATCAGTTTCCATATATGAGGCCCTCACCGTATAGTTATACCTGTTAAAGGTCTGTATGATCGAGGTAATATCTGTAGTATTCACCTTCAGGGTAACGGTCATATGCATGGAATCCTCAAGTGTTGAAACATACATACTGAGGATCTTGGCATCATTGCCCTCCACAATCTGGCTGATCTCGGTAAGGGTATAATCATTCACCGCTAGTTCCAGTTCGAGGATCCCCCCGGGGTGTTTCAGGGCCGAAAGGTTTGCAAAATTCTGGAGCAGGTCATTCAGGGTGATCAGTCCCTGGTAATTCTTCTGCTCATCCAGGACAGGCACGACCGACAGTTTAAGGCGGGAAAGGATCTCAATGACCTCATAGATATGCTGGCTCAGCAGTACATAGGGACTGAAAAGTGATAATTTATGGTTGCCAATCGCCTCCTCGGCCATATTCAGGTTATAGATGTCCTTGTCTGAGATCAAACCCAGAAATTCCTGATTATTAACGATTGGTAAATGAGAGATCCTGAATATATCCATCCATGACAAAGCCTGCAAACCTGTATCTGAGGTCTTTAGAGCCGGCACAACTTCTGATATAAGATCTTTTGCTAACAAATCTTTAACCTTCTGCCAAAATACTTGTAATTTTGTAGTAGTTTAAGAAATTATCAAAATGACCAGATTAAGTGTAAATATAAATAAAATTGCCACATTGCGGAATGCCAGGGGAGGAAATATACCCAACGTGCAAAAAGCAGCTGTTGACTGCCAGAACTTCGGTGCAGAAGGAATTACCGTCCACCCACGGCCAGATGAAAGACATATCCGCTACCAGGATGTACGGGAAATTAAGTCTGTCATCAAAACAGAATACAATATTGAAGGTTATCCCTCCCGGTCCTTCATGAACCTGGTGGGCGAGATCAAACCGGACCAGGTAACCCTGGTTCCGGATCCTCCGGATGCAATCACCAGCAGCGAAGGCTGGAATACCATCAAATGCAAATCATTCCTGGTTGAAGTGATCGCTGAATTGAAAGAGCAAGGGATCAGGTCATCCATTTTTATTGATACCAATCTGAAATACATTGAAAATGCTCTTGAGACCGGGACCGACCGGATTGAACTGTATACGGAACCATACGCACGCAATTTCCCGACAGATCCAGAACATGCCATCGCCGGTTTTAAGGAAGCAGCTGAAAGGGCGCTTGAACTTGGATTAGGACTTAATGCCGGGCATGACCTCAGCCTGGAAAACCTGAAATACTTTAATGATAACATCCCCGGATTGCTGGAAGTATCCATCGGCCATGCCCTCATTGCCGATGCACTGTATTTCGGACTGGAGAATACCATCCAGCAGTATCGCCGGCAGCTTTCCTGAGCAAACTGCACAAACCCATATGGAACTATTCTACAGAAATTTTGGTGAGGGTGCGCCCCTGATCATTGTACATGGACTGTACGGGGCTTCTGACAACTGGCTGTCGATCGGCAAGGCACTTGCCGGCGACTTCGATGTTTACCTTATTGACCAGCGAAATCACGGGCAATCCCCGCACTCCGACACGCATAATTACCCGGCCATGAGGGATGACTTAATTATGTTCATGGACAAGCATGATCTCCGGAAAGCAATCCTGGTTGGCCATTCTATGGGAGGCAAAACAGTCATGTTCCTGGCAGAAGCCTACCCGGAAAGGGTGGACTCATTGATAGTCATTGATATTGCTCCCACCACCTGTCATCCTGATGATCAGTCCAGCCAGGCCAGGACACATACAGAAATTATAAACGGAATGTTATCGGTGGACTTCAGCCAGGTGAAAAACCTGGAGGATGTGAATGAAAAACTTGCCCTGACCATTCATTCCCGCAGGATCAGGAGTTTCCTGATGAAAAATGTTTCCAGGAGCAGGGAGGGCAATTACCATTGGAAGCTGAATGCTGCCGTTATCGGGAAGGAACTTCCATCCATATTTGAGGGCATTGACCTGTCGGAATATTCACCGGGGACAGGTATCACCGGGTTTCCTGTACTTTTTATCAGGGGTGGAAATTCAGACTATATTACTGATGATTGTATCCCCGACATAAAACAGATCTTCCCCATGGCAGAGATTGTAACCATCCCCCAGGCAGGCCACTGGCTCCATGCTGAGCAGCCTGATCTCCTGGTCAAGACGATCAGGTATTTTCTATAACTTCCACATTTTCCTCAGGGATGAGGGATTCTCCCCTGAGTTTCAACAGGATCTGTGCTACGGTCAGAACGTCTTTCTCGCAATACCGAACAATCCTGTTTATATCCCTGTCCTCATAGTATACCTTGCCCACCTGGCTGCCATCGATATCATCCTTGGGATTGGGAATATCCAGGATCTCCGCCATCAGGGCCAGTGAAATATAATGCCTGTAGGCACCGAACTTCCATAATTCCATGGTATCCAGGAAATGAACATCCCATGGTTTCTTGCCGGCAACATTCAGTACCTCAGGTACAGGTATGCCATTGATGATCATTCTCCTGGCCATATACGGAAAATCGAAATCCTTTCCATTGTGCGCACAAAGATTAAGCTCTTTGCCCGGACGGAATTTTTCAAGCAATCGGGAGAAACCCTTCAGGATATCAGCCTCAGCATCTCCTGCAAAGGACTTGATCCGGAATCGCCTGGGTTCTTCCAGGTTTGAAAAAATGCCGGCGGAGATACATATTATCTTGCCAAATTCTGCATGGAGTCCCCCTCTCTCCCATAACTCCTCGGGCAATCCCTCTTCATTTTTCACAGGAACGGCTACTTTTTTGTCCCACAATTCCTGCATATGCTCATTCAGCATGTTGTAGTCCCGCATTACCGGGACAGTCTCAATGTCCAGGAACAAAATATTTTCCAGTCTGATGTCACGGATCATATTAAGGTTTTTTCAGTTTCTTACAAATAAATTTCTAACAAACTGCTGTCCTGGTTTGGAATAAGTGAAAGATCCTTAAGAACGGCAGGGATCAGGATGGTATCTCCCCGACTCAGTCGGGTCCGGCTTTCACCAGCATACCTGATGTCAAGATCACCATCCAGGCACATGTAGATAACGAAAGAATCCAGAGTTTCATAATCCCTGTCCAGTTTTTTGTCAATATGGATGAGCCGGGTGGAAAAGTATGGACATTCAACCAGGTTCACAGGTGCATTCAATTCGCTATGATAGCTTGTTTTGTATGATGCATGAGCTTTGTAATCCAATACATTCAATGCATGCTCGATATGTAACTCGCGGGGTTTACCATCCTGCCCAACACGATCCCAGTCATAGATCCGGTATGTCATGTCGGATGTCTGCTGAATTTCTGCCAGAACAATGCCTGGTCCGAGTGCATGTATTCTTCCCTCAGGAAGAAAAATGACATCTCCTTCCGATACCTTTTCAAAATGGAGTACTTCCTTTAAGGATCCATCATTCAATTTTTCAAGAAGGATATCCCGGTTAATATCCCGGTTAAAGCCAACAACCAACCGGGCATCTTCCTCTGAATCAAGAATATACCACATTTCCGTTTTGCCATTCTCCCCATGGTGCTCCTCAGCATACTCATCCCCGGGATGGACCTGTATACTTAAATCGTCATTGGAGTGTATGAATTTGGTCAGCAAGGGAAACCTGGTACCAAACCGTTCAAAGATACGATGGCCCACCAGTTCACCTTTATACATTTGAATGATTTCCTCCAGGCTTTTGCCCTCCAGAAAACCGTTGGATACCAGAGAGATATTGTCTTCAACATGGCTGATCTCCCAGCTTTCGCCTGTTTTCTCAGGAGCATCCGTTTTTCCGTAGCACTCCCTGAGTTTTTCACCACCCCATATCAGCTGTTTGTATATCGGGTGGAACCTTAGCGGGTAAAGTAATTTATCCATGAAAATTTTGAGATAGGGTTTATAGTACAAAAATAAGAAGGAAATCCAATACTGGAAATAAACAGCAAAATTTACCTATTAGTCTTTTCCATGAGGCAATTGTTTGGTATCTTGAGAAACAAATTCTGCAAATGAATCCCTTACAAAAAGTTACGATATTACCAGTTCTGCTTAGTATTACAATATTATTTCCGAGCTGTAGTAAAAGTCCCATTAAACCAACTGCTGTACGTTACCGTACCGAAACCCTGATCCGTGTTGATGATCATGGTGATAACTGGTGCATTACCTGGACCAATGAAGGGCATCAGGTAACTTCCATGTGCGATGGGAACTGGCTGGAGGGTGAATACAATTACCATAACCACTTATATCGAATTGTAGGTGAATCTGACGGTTTTCAGCGGGAGGATATCCCGGGATATCCCCAGTTTACCCAGGACCTGGGGGGCTGGTTCGGATACGGTGTGCTCAGTATCGGAAATAATCTTTATTCAATGGTTTCAAAGACTCCCGGGGAAAACTGGAGCGGGCCTTTCAGGGGTATCAAAATGTTGAAATCATCCGATTCAGGGAAGTCCTGGTACCGTGTAAACAGTCTTGGAGAAGAAAGGTTCCTGGATCCCTGGGATGATACAGCCAGGGAAGATATCATCCATAATGAGATGTTTTTCATGGAGGAGTCGGGAAAATTTGAGCATGACGATATGGCGTACCCCTTTTCCTTTTGTTCATTTGTACAAAACGGACAGGCAAATTCAGCTGCACAGGATGATTATATCTATATCTATTCACCCGAAGGTGCACAAACCAACCACCTGCTGCTGGCCAGGGTAAAGCAGAATGAGATTGAAAAAAGGGATCGCTGGGAATATTTTACTGCCTGGGACGGAGACGATCCTTTATGGACAGATGACCTGGACAAAAGGGCTGTGATCCATGAATTCCCGGAAAAAAACGATAGCGGGGAATATTTTGGCTGGTACTCCTGGCTCCCATCTGTTGTGTGGAATGAGGGACTGGGATTGTATATCATGGTAAACGGAGGTACTTATGCCGGTCATGGACTCTCTAATTCCGGAGACGACTACTACGACAGATGGATGCACACAAAAACGGGTAGTCTGGGTTTCTGGTTTTCTGAAAATCCTTATGGTCCCTGGAATCAATTCTTCTATACGGACTACTGGATAGTGGACGACGAAAAAAACAGAACCTACCAGCCGAAATTGTCACCCAAATGGATCAGTGAAGATGGGACAAATATGGTCCTTATCTGGTCAGATGCCATGAAAAACGAAGAAGGCAGGTCACACACAGTCAATTACCACTGGAACCAGATGGAAATTACCCTGGAGTTAGAACAATAATTCATGGATTTATAAAAACTACAGATTGAAAATGAAAAAACTACTTTTTATTTTGTTTGTGCTATCGAATGCTGTCTATGCACAGTATGAAGA
>JAZGGT010000118.1:0-8648 GCA_036480555.1 Bacteroidales bacterium
GTACTTACTCATGCTACAAATATAGGCATAGCCGACAGAACATTACCACCCCCGAAGGAGGTGGGTTTTTAATTTAAACTAAATTAAAACAAAAGATTAGACTTATCAAATTTTGAATAAAAAACCGGACTGAAAATGTCCGTTCAGGAAAATGTATTCAAATTAAAGAGTATATATGTCCTGGTAAGTAAGTTTCATGTTTTCAATCCTTTTCCGGGATGAACGCAAAATCCTCTTCAGCAATAAACGAAACTTATTGTACTGGATGCCTGTCCTGCTATCTTCCTTCACCGGTAGGTCTAGTCGTGCATTAATCTCAAATAGCTTATCTATCAGTTCAATAGACATCCTGTCCAGTTCCTTCAGGGATTTTTTCAAAGATGCATTATCGTCTGTAGACGAGTTAAGTTTCTTTCGGGCTTTCTTTGACCTTGAAACCATCGTACAGCCAATATTAATGGCGGTTTCAAGCTTTTCATTAACAATTCCGTTATATTCAGCAGATTGACTCATAATACATCTCTCTTTCTTTTATAAATATACGGAAAAACTTAACATTAGGTTAACATTTATTTAATATTTAATTCACATTTGATTAACATTATATAGTGGAAAACTCACTTTTTACTGCGAAATTACTGCTGGTATTATGAATATTCTTGTAATCGGGGGAACCGGACTGGTGGGAAGTTATTTACTTCCAAAACTTGTAAAAAGCGGACATGAAGTTTTTGCACTAACGCGGGCAACATCCAAAATTGATCAAATAAAGGAAATAGGTGCCCGGGGAATTCTGGGAGATATACTCAAACCTCAGGCATTTCTCAAGGAATTGTCTGAAAAGCCTCACTTTATCATCTTGCTGGCAATGCCCGGTATAACCCCCGGTAAAAGGATCGGCAAGAAACGCAAAGCAGCATTAAAGGCAGAAACAACTGGATTCTTCAGAAATTCAATGGATCTGGCAGTTCATTTCAATGCACCCATCATATTACCTTCCGGAACGAGTTATCAAACTGGGCATGGCGAAATAGCAGATGAAACATGGCCCATCAGGAGAGTTTGCCTGACAGAAGTGGGTAGTGACACAGATGAAATGATCAACCGGGCTGTCAGGACAGGCAAACCTGAAATCATCCAATTAATCTACGGGAGAATATACGGAAATGGCGGATTATTCCGGTCATCCACGCCAGCGATGCGGCCAATGCTATCATAAAATCTATTGAAAAAAAGCCATTCGGGGAAAAATTCATCATTGCTGACGACACACCGGTGAAACAAAGGGATTTCACGAACTACATGGCTGATTTAATGAATTTAAAACAACCTGGAAGTATCCCGGGATCCATCATTAAAATTGCACTGGGGAAGGATATTTATGAGCTTGTCAGTATGAATTGCCTGGTCTCCAATAAAAAAGCCAAAAGCATCCTTGGATGGAATCCTGAATATCCATCTTATCGAACAGGCCTGGATCATACAATAAAAGAAATGGGGGGAAACCAACCTTACTTCATGTAAGCATTTTTAATAACTTTATTCAATCTGATGACAATTCAGAAATCTAAAATTTCTTCAGCCTTGAATTATGAAAACCTTAAATGTTTTTATTACCGGACTCTTTGGTGCTATGTTTCTATTTTTACCCATAATGGTTTATAGTCAACCCGGATCAATGACCTATGAAGAATACATAAGGGACGCTGCTGCCTCGAAAGAAGAAATCGATGTATTCCTGAACAAGCCCTCCTGGGCCCAGTTTGATCCTGATGTAGGTTACATCCTTGGCAACTTTTCCCCGCATGACGGGGTGGATGGCAGCAAAACCATCTCCACTGTCCGGCAGAATGGCGCCCGCACCTCATTTGTATATACGGACCGGCCTTGCAGGATCAATACATATGGGAACAGTTTTACACAATGCCACCAGGTCAACGATGCAGAAACCTGGCAGGAGTACCTGGCCGGCCACCTGGGCGAACCCATCCGGAACTATGGGATGGGCGGATTCGGTGTATACCAGGCCTATCGCAGGATGCTTCGGGAAGAAAGTACGGAAGAAGCTGCCGAGTACCTCATGTTGTATATCTGGGGAGATGATCACATACGTACCCTGCTGCGATGCAGGTACGCATTAACAAGGAGTTGGCGGCTTGAACAGGATAAAAAGGAGGGCGTGGGGATCATGTTTCACGGGAACTTCTGGTGCAATATTGAAATGAACATGAAAACCGGGACGCTCGAGGAGCATGAAAGCCGGATCAGAACACCTGAGAGGCTATACCAGATGACTGACCCGGACTGGATGCATGAGAACCTGATAGATGACATAGCCCTGCAGATGTACCTGTATGAGAAGGGGCGTATTACCGATATTGATAATAAGCAGATGCAGCAACTTGCCGGATACCTGGATACCGGTTTTAATCCCGATGCTGCAGATATGCGCCAGGAAATCAGGCAATTGCTGTCCAAGTATGCCTATTCAGCCACTAAATATATACTGAAAAAGAGCAAGGAATTTGCCCGGGATAATGATAAGAAACTAATGATTATCCTGTTTGACCCCTATGGGGCCACCAGGCAACTGCTGAATGATGAACCTCGTGTTGATCAGGAGATCGTGGACTTCCTGGAAGAAAACCATTTCAATTATTTCGATATGAACCAGGTGCATGCTGAGGATTATAAGATCTTCAAGCTGAGCCAGGAGGAATATTACCAGCGCTATTTTATCGGGCATTATAATCCCATGGGAAACCACTTTTTCGCCTTCAGTATTAAACCAAGGATTGTAGAGTGGCTGGATCCACCACCTTTTACATATCGAAAATCAAATACACTGCCAAATGAATAAAGCATTTCTTATACTGATGATTCTGTGTTCTGCCGGACTATCCGTTTTCGCACAGGGCAATGATACTGATTTCATACAGGTTGTTTATAAGCAAATCGACACTGTCTCATTATCCATGGATATTTACTATCCACCGGATATGGATAATGCCAAATCTTACCCTGCCATGATCTTTTTCTTTGGTGGTGGCTGGAAGGGAGGCTCTGCAAAACAGTTTGAACCACATGCCAGTTACTTCTCCGGGCGGGGAATCATCTGTGTCCTGGCTGACTACAGGGTGGCATCAAGACAAAAAACGAGTCCTTTCGAATCACTCAAAGATGCAAAATCGGCTATCCGGTTTATCCGGGAAAATGCTGCTGCATTTCAAATTGATACTGGTAAAATTATTGCTTCCGGGGGTTCAGCAGGAGGACATCTGGCAGCCGCCACTGCTTTGGTCAGCAAATTTAATGAACCGGGGGATGAACTTTCCGTAAGCTGTATCCCCAACGCCCTGGTGCTTTTCAATCCGGTCATAGATAATGGTCCCGCAGGATATGGCTACGAGAGAATCGGGGATGCTTACAAAGATTTCTCACCCCTGCATAATATTACTGCAGGTGTACCTCCCACTATTTTCTTCCTTGGCACCAATGATAAGCTTATACCGGTCGAGACCGCAAAGTATTATCAAAGAGCAATGGTAAATGTTGGCAGCAGATGCGAATTATTTCTCTATGAAGATCAGCCCCATGGATTCTTTAATTTCAAAAACCGGGAGTATTATAACAAAACAGTGCTGGAAGCGGACAAGTTCCTGATTTCCCTGGGGTATCTGACTGGAGAACCTGAAATCGTATTAGAATAACAAATGTATCCCACCTTAAACCTTATCCCCTATTGCTGAAATAAAAGCCCGAATATTTTCAGTTGGAACATCCGGTGGCATGCCTCCACCACAGGACCAGATAACGCTTGCAGTTTCCCCGGCAGATACCATCATTTCCACAACTGATTCATGTACTTCTTCCGGTGATCCATTAGCAAGAACATCGCGAGGTGGGATATTCCCCAGGAGTACAACTGAATCACCGGTCAGCTCCCGCATTTGAGCAATGCTGTGCTCAAAACTAAAATTGAATATATTCACACCAATCTCATCCAAATATGGTGCACAGACGAGTCCATGTGCATCATTATGGAATAGCTTTACAGGCATTTCGAATGTCTGAAAGATTTGCTTCAGGAAGGGAAGGGCAAAGGCATTGAAATCCTCATCACCAAGAAAACCTACAATATCATCCAGGACCAGGATCCCCTCAATATCAGGAAAAGCCTCTACCTGAGCTGATATCCAATCAATGATAAAATCCGTAATGGTACCGAGTCCCTTGAGTATTTCCTCAGGGTTCATTGACAGCGCCAGCATCAATTCAGTTGTACCTGCAAGGAAGGACGCAATATTCAAGGGACCTCGTGAGATGGCGAATTTAATTTCATGCCCCATCTTCCTGATATCAGCTTCGCTATGCCTGAGCCGGTTCAGCATAAAAGGCAGCAATCCGTCGGTTTTAACATTCGGCTTGGTGAGTTTGCTGAGCATGACCGGATCATCCATTATCCTGTCCGCATGGGGCAGGTTGCTCTCGGACCAAACCATTTTTGCGCCAAAGGCAGAGGGTTCTGTGCACATTCCGTATTCCGACCAGAATCCCGGCAGAAATATCACCTCGGGGAAGGTCTTGATGGCTTTTCTGTTGGCTTCAAACCAGATCCGGTCGCTGGTATAGTAATCGAGCAAGGAAACACCGTGCCATCCCGGCAGCCAGGGACTGTCAATAATGAATCCCACAGGGCTCACATGGGATTTCTCACCCCTGCTTATCTTAACTAAGTCTTCCCATTGTGCACTTGTCATAATATCATTCTTTTAGATCAACATATTCTTCGCTTGTAGCGAGCTGGACCATATTCTGGTAACTTTTATGGATTCTTTGGGATAAGCTGTTTAATTTTTCAGGGGGTATATCGTAAAAACCCTGATCCAGCCTTTCATAACGGGGATGATGGTCTTCCTGAGGCAGGCCATCCAAAACGGCTCTGAATTTCTCAATAACAGGCTGGACCAATGGCAGATCTCCTATCAGGTTGTTGGTTTCATAGGGATCCCTTTTCAGATCATAGATCCTGTGTATCTGTTTCAGGGTGTCAATATAGACCTTGTATCTGCCATCACGGATTACCCTGTCCCTGAATGAGAAATAGTTGTTAACCCTGCCATCAGGTCCTATCGTGGCGGGATGCCCACCCATGGACAAGATCCAGTCCCTCGGACTCCCTGGTTCCTCACCCCTGAGAATGGAGGCAAACGAGAACCCTTCGATCTGGTCATCCGGGGATATTTCCAGGCCTGCAAGATCAAAAAGAGTGGGATAAATATCTGTAAAATCAATCATTGCATCCGATTCCGCTCCTTCCCCCCGGTCGGGACACAGCGCAATGAAAGGTGCATTGATGCCATTCTCCGTAAGATATGCTTTACCACCGCGTATAAATACCCCGTTCCGCTCACCAATCATACTTCTTGTCGTTCCATTATCCGTAGTGATAAAGAGGTATGTATCATCTTTGATTTCCAAACTTTCGAGAGCGGACAGAATCTTCCCGATGATCAGGTCGGTATACCGTACCATGGCCCGGTGTTTTTCGAATCTGGAACCGGCCTCCGGCTCCTCAGGCGTATGGACAAAAGGAGTATGTGTCAGCACCATGGGATAGTAAATAAACATGGGATGGTCTCTGTGCTTTTCCATGAATGCAGTGATGAAGTCGCAGAATATATCCGGACCAAATGCACCCTTGTATGTCCTGCTGCCTTCCCTGGTATGGATATACGGATCCCAGTACCGCTTATTAGAGATAGTTTCATTGCCACCTTCTCCACCGGTCCACATACAATATTCATCGAAACCCGACTCCATCATGGCTTCGGGTTCCAGCCTGAAGTCATTGATCTGCCATTTCCCGGCGGCGCAGGTGTGGTAGCCGGCCCTTTGCAGAATCCTGGGGAAGCAGGGATTCACACTGGCGTCGAACCTTGCTCCGTGTCCCCAGCGTGGGACATCAAAATGATTGATCCATCCGTTCGTATGTGGATATTGCCCGGTCAGCAAAGCCACCCGGCTAGGGGTACACTGTGGCATGGACCAGGCATTGTGAAAAAGCATCCCTTCCCCGGCCACGTTATCAATATTGAGGGTCAGGACCGAGGAGGAACCATAACAGCTGATCCATTCCTTTCCAAGGTCATCGATGAGGATGAAAATGATATTAGGCTTCTCCTGGCTTACAGTACAGCCTGGCGATGCTATCCACAACAACAACAGGATGATAACCGTATACAATCCATTGATTATCAAAGGCCTATTTGTATAATATGGATCCATGGATGAAATCCTGATGCTGAATGAATGTTAAAATGCTGAATGAGTGTTAAAAGATAATGATTTAGAATGAGAAACCATGATATGGCACGATTACATCTTAAAGACATTCATCGTGCATTGTTTTCTTCAGTCATTTTCCTTAAATTAAGTGTCTGAATTGATCCGACAAATCCCCAAACCAAGAAATAAAATGACAAAAAAAAGAGTTCCTCCTCCAACTAATTCTGTGACATATTCACGCCGCCATTTTATCCATTCCTGTGCAGCATGCTCGACATGCCTGGCCGCTGTACCATTAATGACTATGAATGCCTGTAATGAACATAAAAAAATGCGCCTCCGAATAATATATTCCTTGCATGATGTGGTGCAACCCGGGCCAGATTGGCCGAATGTTGGTTTTGATTTTGAACCAGTCATGGAAGGAATCAATACGACCCTTACTGAACGCTGCCCGAATTTTGAGTTCATTCCAACCATGGCAAAGGGACCGGAGGATGCTGAAAAAATCCTGCTGCAGGATAAAGATTCGGACATAGGAGGCTATATCGTTTTTCAGGTGAACTGCTGGAACAGGGTTGTTCAAACCATTGCTGCTTCACGCAAACCGGTCCTGTATGCAGATTTTCAATATGCAGGCAGCGGCGGATTCCTGGTTTATACCGCTAAGTTTCTGAGGGAGGAGTCTGAAAATTTTGGTTTTGTGGCATCTTCTGACATGGATGACCTGGTCAAGGCCGTGAATAAATTCAATGTCATCAGAAGAGGAGGCACATGTGCTGATTTTGTGGCTAAAACAAAACATGTTCGACAGAAGAGAACACCTGCCCCCGGAGACATGAATTTTATCCAGGACGATCTCACCACCCTGTCCCCGGAAGAATGTCTCAGGCAAATGAAATCTTCACGGATCCTGGCTGTACGTGATGAAGTTTCAGCACCTGCAGAGCCAATCATGAATATTCCTATGGAATATGTTTCTTTTACCATACTTAATGAAGCCTGGAAAAATGCAGACAGGGACCAGGCCCACAACATCGCTGAGCGCTGGCAGTCCAAGGCAACCGAGGTAGAGGACGTGTCCTTCGAAACGCTGGAAAATTCAGCCGCCATGTACCTGGGCATGAAAGATGTACTTAAAACTTATGATGCCAATGCCATCAGTGTCAATTGTCTGGGTGGATTTTACGGTGGTCATATCCATGCATATCCCTGCCTGGGTTTTCATGAATTGAATAACGAGGGACTGGTAGGAGCATGCGAATGTGATGTGCGGTCAACCGCCACAATGGTTGCGTTCACTGCCATGACAGGGGGACGGCCCGGATATATCTCAGATCCTGTGATCGATACCGCCAAAAGACAGATTATATATGCACATTGTGTGGCTTCCAACAAGGTATTCGGACCGGATGGAGGAGAAAATCCCTTTTCCATTATGACCCATTCAGAGGACAGGCAGGGTGCATCGGTACGTTCAATAATGCCGGCCGGATACCTTACTACAACCCTTGAAATCGAACCCAAGCGGAAAGAGATCCTGTTGCACCAGGCAAAAGCCGTTGATAATGATCCCGATGACAGGGCCTGCCGGACCAAATTATGTGCCGAGCCCCTTGGGGATATTGAAAAATTATTCACGGAATGGGACCAGTGGGGATGGCACCGGGTTACCTTTTACGGAGACCTGAAAGAACCTGCTTATGCGCTTGCCGATGCGATTGGCTGGAAAATCAGGGAGGAAGCCTGATGAGGGTTGAAATCAGATTCATTTTACCAGTATTCTTAATAAGCTGCCTTGCTTTCTGCAGCGGATTAAAAGCCCAGGAATCAAACACGGGGGACCAGCATCCTTATGTAAGTGAAACTTTTGTATATAAAACTGTGGGAGATCATAAGATCCGGGCGGATGTCTATAGAAGACCCGGCGAGGAAATCCGGCCGGGTATCATCTGGATCCATGGAGGGGCACTGATCATGGGCTCCAGGAAGAGCATTGCAAACAGAGAGTTAACATTTTACCTGAATGCTGGCTATACAGTCATTTCCATCGATTACCGCCTGGCACCCGAAACAAAGTTACCGGAGATCATTGAAGATCTTGAGGATGCCTATACATGGGTGGTTTCAAAGGGCCCGGACTTATTCAATATTGATCCTGCCCGCTTAGGTGTAATCGGACACTCTGCCGGAGGATACCTGACGCTGATGGCAGGTTTCCGTGCAAAACCAACACCAAAAGCCCTTGTTGCTTTTTACGGTTACGGGGATATCATTGGTCCCTGGTATTCAGCACCGGATTCTTTCTATAACCTGCAGCCAAAGATTGACAAGGAAATTGCATATAAAGCCGTTGGAGA
>JAZGGT010000119.1:0-3406 GCA_036480555.1 Bacteroidales bacterium
CCTGGTTCCAGTTCATATGCCCTGGGTCCGGATACTATACTGATGGTCTCAGCATTCTCTGTGCTGCAGGCAAACACCACTGAATCCAACCTCGATAGTGACAGGTTGATCACCTTAAAAGAAAGGGAAATGGTTTTGCCTGATTCGATATACAGATTCTCATGAAGCGTATCCGTAAGGAAGAGGATGGGAGGCGGAAGGCCATTTCCGCTGATACCGATCTCGTCTCCCTTCCCACCCCTGGTCTCTACCTGCAGCCTTCCATCACTGTCCGCCTTCAGCGTGGAAGCGGTAACACTCCCTGATTCGTAGTTGTATGATGTAAGGTTATAAGTACCATGAGGTGAATAGAAAGAAGGGGTTGTCACCCTGATGTCATATTTACCACAGGGTGTGCCGTAAGGGAATACAAAACGGGTATACAAACCGAAACCGTTTTCTGTGACATCTCTCAGGTAGGTCCATCCCTCTTCAGCTTTGCCTGTTTCGACCTTATAGCCCCAGACATCGAAATCCGGATAAAAATTGATATAGGAAAAGCATTTCGGGATAGTCTTTTCTTTTTCGAAATGATTCATATGAAAATCAAGCTGTTCAGGGATATCCGCGGCCCAGTGCCGGCAGAAATCCGCCAGGTGGAACTCACTGGCAAATCCCGCTCCCTTAAATGCCGCGGCTGTCTGTTCACTGAAGTCTCTCAAATAATCCAGGGTATTTGTGCTACCCCTGAAAGGGAGGTCCCTGAAGTTACGCCAAAGCTCCTGCACATTCAGCCTGGTTGTGACGGGAGAAGGCCCTGCCCTGTAGAATTGGGGTGAATGGCCAAACTGGGAACAACTGCTGATCAGGTGTGGATTGGCCGCGGAGATCCACATGGAACTATGCCCCCCATATGAGAGTCCCGTGATGGCCTTGCCCTGCGGGCCGGAAATGGTATTATACAATGAATCGACCACCCAGAACAATTCCCGGATATAAAGGGAAAAATTATAATCGTTCTGATCCCAGTCCGGTTCATGGTGATAGGGGTAATATACCCCGCAGCCATCTTCATCATATCCCGGTATCTTCCCGTCCACCGCCACAATGATCACCTTGTTCATATCAGAGTAGCGTTCAAAATCGGCATTATATGGAACATCGTATTCCGGTCGGTGGATACGTCCCGGAATGGATGGGGCTACAGTATCCCCATCAGCATAGGAGGTAAAACCGTCTTTGTAATAGCTGCCCCGGCAACCATGGAAATAGTAGATTACCGGATACCTTTTTGTAGTATCTTCCTGGTCATAACCAAGGGGTGTAAAAACCCGGAAGGTCCTGTTGGCACCAAATTGATGGCTGTAATGAACCACATCCGTAAAGGAAAGGCAGAAGACTACCAGAGTTGTCAGGAGCAGGAATTTGCGGTTTTTCATAGTTTAATGATTTTACTCTCGAAATCCATGCAGAGCCTGGATATCGTGCCATAAAATTTAAAAGGATCAAAAGACAGAATCCCACCCTGACATTGGTATAGGCCTGAAATTTAGATTTCTGGTTCCCATCCTGGTTCGTAGTCACGTCTCCACAGGCTCATGGCATCCCGATCGTACATTCTTCCGGAGACATCATCAATATCGAATCCTTTTCCAATGCGATATGCGATATTTGAATAATGTACCATGGCCATGGTTATAGCACCTTCATATATGTGCCCGGTTAATTTACCTTTACCACGAATGGCATTGAAGAAATTTTCAACATGTGCAGTTGACATGTCACCACCTCCACCAAGTGCTATACCAGCTTCTTTAGATGCAGATTCGTTGTTTTTAACTTCCTTTCCGGAACGATCGTATAAAGTGTACCCGTTCCGGTCGACAATAACACTTCCCTCACCTCCAAAGATGATGGTTCCCCGGCCGCCTCCATAGGTTTGGTATCCATTCCGGCTTTTCCCATCCCAAATAATAACTTTATCTCCGGCAAATTTGAAGGTTACTTCCATTGTATCGTACATTTCCCAACCATCATCCAGGAAATGACGTTTTTCAGCTTCGACATCGCAACGGGTTGGATAATCCACCTGGAGTGCCCAACGAGCTACATCAAATTCATGTGTACCGTTGTTCCCGGACTCTGCAGTACCAAAATCCCAGCCATACCAATGCCAGTTATAATCCCACGTTTCCTGGGTATATTCACGCCGTGGTGCCGGTCCCTGGAAGAGATCCCAATCCAGGCCTTCGCGTACCGGTACTTTTTTCTGAACTTCGACTGCCCCTCTCCTGGCCGAATAAAAGGCAACTGCTTTATATGGAGTCCCAATTACACCATCATGAATTTCTTTAATGATTTCTATGGTATGATCCGAGGAACGCTGTTGAATACCCATCTGGACTACTTTGTCGTATTTTTTCTGGGCGGCAACAATGAGCTCATTCTCAAACATATTGTGGCTGGCTGGTTTTTCAACGTACACATGTTTGCCCCCTTGAAGTGCCATGATCGTACCTGGAGTGTGCCAGTGGTCAGGTGTGGCATTGAAGATTACATCAACTTCCGGATCGGCGATTACTTTTCGTATGTCGTTTTCCAGTTTTGGTGTATAATTGATCTTTTCCGAAAACCTGCCTGCGGCTTTTTCCCTCTGACTTTTCATTACGTCGCAGAGGTAAAGCAATTTAACATTGTTATCTTTATTGGAAATGGGGAGAATAAAGGCTCCCAGACGGCGCCCCAATCCCATAATACATACATTTATTCTATCATTGGCACCAATGATCCTGCCATAACTCTGGGCTGACATCCCCATTACAGAACCGCCGACTGCTACACCGGCTGCACCGGTAGTTACTTTTTTCAAAAAATCTCTTCTGTTTGAACTCATTATATTTTAATTTGTTTATGGATATCGTTTTTTAAAGTTAATAATTTCGATAATTTCACAATGGCGGATAACACAAAAATATTCTTGCTCCCAGTTCAGACTTAAATGTTACCCTTTCAATAGCTGCTAAGAAGAAGATTTCATCGCCTTGAGTAAAGCTATAGGTTTCTCCTTCTACTGACATGTTACCTTCCCCTGAATAGATTACCCCCACAAAAAAACTGCCATTTCCTCTCATTTCATATTCACCAAATAAATCAAGTTCTCTTAAAGCAAAACAATTGGTATGTGACTCGTTGATAATGGTTCTCAGGGTATATGAATCCGAAGAGTCAATAACACCCGGTATAATCTTCCATCTTTTTATTGCCTGTTCGAAGGAACAACCATCATAATGAAAACATTTCAGCATGTTTTCT
Organism: Bacteroidales bacterium; assembly: GCA_036480555.1. Classification (GTDB taxonomy): domain Bacteria; phylum Bacteroidota; class Bacteroidia; order Bacteroidales; family SM23-62; genus SM23-62. The sequence goes on from JAZGGT010000119.1 coordinate 3,292, forward strand.
TCACCCACCCCCTCAATCTTGTGGAGGCTGTTCAACATGCCTTCAGCAGGTTTTTATCTGATACAAGGCCTGGTCACGATAAACCTCTTCGTGATCCTCGTCCAGCACCGAGGCA
>JAZGGT010000120.1:0-8666 GCA_036480555.1 Bacteroidales bacterium
ACAGAATGTCCCTGACCATGATTCTTCAGTTCAATATTTTGCTCTTTATTGTATAGACTGTATACAGGTTTTACGGCCTCTATATAAGGACGGCTTTCTTCCCCATCATAACCATCTCCGCCGATCAGCAGAAAGGGTTTGGGTGCTGCCAGGGCAATCACTTCATGATGTTGGTGTCCGAATTCATATATATCTTTACCCAAATACCACAACTCATCCCAGTTGGACATTTCTATACCAATACCTCCTTCATTACTGACAATGACCTTAACCCTGTCATCAAACGCACCCAGATAAAATGCTTCCTTTGCACCCAGGGAATGCCCCATGGTACCGATCCGTGACGAATCTACTTCCTCCAGGTTCTCCAGTACATCTACGGCCCGCTGTGCATCAAACAGCATCTTGGCCATCCCTGTGGAACCAGGATGGTTCTTTATGAAGTGAGCTGCCTGCTGTTCCCAGTTCCGGTCCTCATTATCATGCCATAAGAAGCACTGGGGACAAAAAACAACAAAGCCCTGTCTGGCCAGTTTATAGCCAAAGGCGACGAGTCTTCCCTCCTGAATACCTGCTATGTGTATCATCTGGTTATCACTGGTAGAATGCAAGGCGACCACTCCAGGTAGCGGTTCATGAATCCTTCCCGGTTTTAAAAGGTATCCTCGTACCGTTATGCCGGGTTCACCTTCATATTCCACATATTGCCTCACCAGTCCATCGGGCTTATCCTCTTTCAATACTTTTAATACCGGTATTTCCGGGTTTGGGTCCAGGGCACCAAGGTAATCAAGCCATCTTTTTGTAATGAGATCCCTTTGGTTTTTCCATTGCTGGATTGAGTGTATTGGTTTTCCTTCTGAATCAACCAGCAGGGAAGGTAGATTTTCAGTAATTTTTACCCTCATCCCGTTTGCAAGTCCCGGTAAACCCATACCGATACTTGCCAGGCCAATGGTTCTGATAAAATTTACACGTTTCATGGATGGAACGATTGTTTGTTTGAAGAAATGTCTATTTAATGAAAGTAAATTTAAGATAAAAGAAGTGAAATATAATGTATATTTGCTTTTAAATCCTAACGATTGATGAAATACAGCAAATTGGCATTTACACTTATGGCATCGATCTTACTTGCTTGTTCGGGGCAAGAGAATAAAACGGTCTTAGAAATTGGTTTTGGCAAGGCAGACCTGACCCGGGCCGGGATTTTTGAGGATCCTGTTCCGGATAGTTCGGGTATTACAGCCGAAAACAAATATCGCCGGGAGGAGAAATTTGCCATTTCAGACCGTGTTGAAGGACGTTGGCGTCCGGGATCCGGGGGCACCAGGAAGCTGGCTGATTCCATTTTTGTCACAGCCATGTACGGGGAAGATCAGGATGGTCCATGGACAATAATCGCATTGGACGAGGTGACACTGGATTTTGAGCGCGTTGATATGCTTGCTCTTCCACTCATGGAGGAATTAGGAATTGCGAAAGACCGGATAGTCTTGCTGCCATCTCATTCACATGCCACACCACCACTTGATCCGGAACTCTTCCAGGAGGTCGTTCTCAATGCAGTAATGCAAGCAAGGGACAGCCGGACTGAGGTGGAAATTGCATCCCTGAACCTGCAACTGGAAGGAGAGGAATACATCATTAACCGCAGGGTCTATGTAGATGGGATAGGATCCCGGACCGTAATGTTCAATGATGGATGCCTGATCCAAGATTATTATGTAGATGCTACCAGCCATATTCATGATTGGGTTGCAAACCTGGGGGTGGATCCTGAAAGTTATCTGGAAGCAGACAGGAAATATATCACAGATGGAGAGGTGGATAATAAGCTTCAAACGCTTTTTATCCGTAACAAGCAATCGGGTGAGTTGATGGGCAGCTTCACCCGGTTTGCCGCCCATGCTGTAATTGTTTCCGCCAAGGTTGTTAATGGGGATGTTTCGGCAGATTTCCCAGGGCACATGAAACGAAAAATCGAAGAAACCCTGGGAGGGATCGCCCTTTTCGGACAGGGACCCTGTGGAGATCTCCGGCCGCTAAACAGGGAATATTCCCATGCATTTGCAAAGGGATATGGTTACCGGCTGGCGGATGAGATCATCGAGGGATATGCGGGTATGAACTGGCAACCATTGACCTGCCTTGAATTCTTCCGTGAACCTGTCGAAATTCCCCTGATAGATAATATTTTCCTTTCCCATGAAGAGGTGGAGGCAGAAATGGACAGGATCGAAGTACTGTTTGATAAAGAAACAAATCCTGAAGAACGAAGGAAATTACAGAATCAATTCTGGGGATTATACCGCACACCATGGGTCCATAAAATGGTTCGCCCTGAGTGGAAACAGCAGGGACAACTTGGTTTGAACCTGTATGCATTAAGGCTGAATGACCATGTCCTCCTGGCTACCCAGGGAGAGATCTTTAACAGGATAGGCAAACTTATGGTCGAGCCTTATAAGGAGTACGATCCGGTCCTGGTAAGCATTGCCAACGAATATGTTTCATATCTCCCCACCGATGAAGAAAGGTTAAAAGGAGGGTATGAATCAAGCGTGTCCATAATGACCCCCGGCAGTCCGGATATTCTGATCCAATCCACCCACAAACTCCTGGACCGTATTTACAGTGAATAGGCGTATGACTGCAAAGGAAAATCATCCAGAGATGAAAATAAATTCAGCCAGTTGCGGGACTATTGAGGCAGATGATTTTGACAGGGGTATAGCCCGGAAATTAATATTACCGGGAGAGATAGATTCGGTCAAGACATTTTATGCAGAAATCCTGGGGGAAGTAAGCAATAAATACCTGCCGGAAGAAAAGAAATTGAGGATATTGCTCTTTACCAGCGGATCCGGCAATGTTATGCAGGATGGTTTGAACTTCGCGATCGATGAGCTTGCACTATTTGTTCCTGACATACACAGGGAATTTTTAATTACCAGCGGGAATAAGAGCCTCAGTTACCTTGAAATCGTGTTGCATCTGACTGCAGAGGATATGCAATCCCTGGATGGGCGAAAAGGGTTATTTCCTTATTATGTCCGTTATTCTGAATGCAGGCAATACGATGAAAATATCAAAAGCGCGAAAACGGTAAGCAGGACAATACTATCAGAAGATATTGTGCCCCGCCTGTGTATAGGATCAGTTCAGACCAGCGGGCCGGATCAGGTCGCTCCACACGTGCACCCCATGCTGGAACAATTATTTTTCGGTCTTTCGGGGAATGATGTGGTCGTGTCGGCAGATTCGGCTGAGGCCAGATTACTCGGGAAAGAACTTCTGCACATCCCCCTGGGATCCAGGCATAGCGTCACGGTGGAGGCAGGTAAAGAGCTGCATTATATATGGATTGATTTGTTTCATTCCCAGGAAGGTATGGATTACATCAGGAATACTCACATATTGAAGGACGATTAAATATGCCCGACAATCTCAAAATACCTGAACGTATCATGTCTGTCGATGCCCTTCGTGGTTTCGACATGTTAATGATCATTTATGCCGGACGTTTTTTCAGGGGACTGAACCAGGGTGCGGATATACCATTTACACAATTCCTGGCAAAACAGTTCAGCCACCCGGAATGGTTCGGATTCCACTATTGGGATATCATCATGCCGCTGTTTTTATTTGTCGTTGGAGCCGTTATTCCATTTTCCATGAGCAAACGCCTGGACAAGGATCCCAACATGCCACGATTATACAGGCATTTAATCCGGCGTTTTATCATATTATTCATTCTTGGGTGGATTGTACAGGGACGGCTTCTTAACCTGGATATCAATGAATTTCGTGTTTTTTGCAACACCTTGCAAGCAATTGCAGTTGGCTACCTGACCGCATCAATTGCCTACCTGCATCTTTCAAAAAATGGAAGATATATATTATTTGCAGCCTGCCTGATCGTTTATGCAATTCTTATAACTGTTCCACAGGTGCCCGGTGTTGGGAGAAGCATGTTGTTGCCTGATCAAAACTTTGCTTTGTTTGTAGACCGGTTGATCATGGGAAGGTTTGAAGACGGTACCCAGTATACCTGGATACTGAGTGGATTCGGATTCACTGCAACGGTTTTATCAGGGTTGTTTGCAGGAGAGATCATACGGTCAAACCTGAAAAGGGAAAAAGTTGCCCTGTACCTCTTGCTTTATGGTCTGGGGGGCATTGCATTAGGACTGATATGGGGGATATGGCATCCCATTGTCAAGAAGTTATGGACCAGTTCCTTTGTGTTGTTCTCATCTGGCTTATGCTTTGTATTACTGGCATTATTTTACTGGTTAATTGATGTAAAGGGATATCGGAAATGGGCCTTCTTTCTGAAAGTAATAGGCATGAATGCCATTTTCGCCTATGTGGTTTCCAATACCATCAATCTACCAGCCATATCAAAAAATCTACTATTCGGACTGGAACAATATGTGGGTGACTATTATTACCTGGTGACCGCTACCGGAGGTTTTATCATTTTATACCTTGTCTTGTGGTATTTCTACAAGAAAAGGACTTTTATTAAAGTGTAACAGATTATAAATAATCAGATGGCAGCAAAAAAAGTTATTTCAGTAATATTGTTTGTCCTGGGAATGATCCTGCTGGTTTTAAATGTAGCGGGATTGTTTAAATCCCTGAGAAATGAAGAACTATATAGCGAGATCACACCCTATAAAGACGATATCTCTATTCGTTTTGAGGAGGCTGAAAAGCTATGGAAGCGGGGGGAAAATGAGTCGGAGAAGGATTTTGCAGTCCGGGCCGCCATGCTAGTGAGTAATTCCATGGCCCACTATTGGAGAAATGAAGGGATCAAGAAATATTACATGAGGGTCCCACTCTGGGAAAATTATATCCTGACCTTCAAGCAATGGATCACCGGGCATAAGAAATATGAATTCCGGAATTATAAAAAGGTAATTGAAAGGGGGGTTGGACTATGCTCGCAGCCATGCATAGGGTTAAAATACTTACTGAACGAAAATGGGATAGAAGCCGATCTTTGGGACCTGCAACAGCATATTGTTGTCGGTGTCACTTTTAGGGATGGGACTGAATATACTCTGGATCCTGATTATGGATATGTTATTCCTGCGGACATTAATGCATTGCAGAGCAATCCGATCCTGGCAGGGGAGGCTTATAAGAACCATGATGCAGTCTACGCCAGCCACGTAACAGAGCATAAACATACCGAAGATATAGTCAAAATGTACACGCAGGAAGGGAACCATATTTACTATATGAAAAAGTCTTTTGAAGATTTTTCATATATCTCCAAATGGGTCCTGCCTTTCCTGTTATTATTACCCTATTTATTAACCCTCTTCATTAGGAAAAAAGCGTGAAAAAATTACTGCCTGCAATATTCACCGGATTTGCCTTTCTTTTCCTGGGATTTTCAATTACAAGAATTGTTCTTGAGGATCCATCCGATCAAGGAAGGCAAAAGCTTAATACCAGTATCAAGAGTGAGGCCTTCCAGCGAAAATGGACCTATGTATCTGAGACTTCTGCCATTATTTACTGGCAACTGGAAGATATCAGTTCATCGGCCAATAGTTTTATTGAATACGGAAATACAGAAAATCTTGGCATGCAGACTGCAATGACGAAGAAGCCCCGTTGGGCACACTGGCACAGGCTGAAGGGTTTGGAGACTGGAGAAACTTACTATTACAGGATGGTTTCCGTCGATCCGGCAGGCAGTAAAAGAACAGAGAGTGAGATTTTTAAAATAAAGCCGGAAAAGAAGGATAATGCCATTCGCATCCCGGGTGATATGACAGGGTCGACACCCTATATCCTGGATCAAAAAGATGCTTATTATCTCCTGACAGAAGATATAACAGCAGAGGGCACGGCCATTGAGATTGCTGCTGAAGGCGTGATACTGGATCTGGACGGGCATACGGTCGTTTTTGGTGATAACAGCTCGGAACAGGTTTACGGGGTCAGGTTTGCGGATCCGGGGAATACCAAATTATGCAACGGGCACATTGTCCAGGGGAAAAGATCACGTGATTACAGTACTGCAGTATCCAGCCTCGACCGCCCGGTCCCAACCGAGATATCCGGTATCAGTACAGATGTTCATCTGCCCAATGCATTTCCCCTGTTAATGACACATGCCAATGCAGCCAATATTCATCATAACAACATATACAGCAGGGTGACGGAAATTGAATGCCGCCATTATCCGGGTAATGCCCTTATGCGGGTTTACACATATGGGGGGGATATCCATATACATGACAACCTGCTGACCGAAGGCTGCCATTGGGGGATCAACATCAGGATTAGGAGCCGCTCAGCCAAAAACATTGAAATTGATCATAATGATATACAGCACCACCAGCAATATGTGAACGGTTATGCCCTGTCACCCAGCGCAGGAGCGCTGGTCCACCACAATAAGGTTACATCTTCAGGCAGGGGAGTGCATCTGACAGGGGAGGGCACACATTTCTATGAGAATTACATTGATACCAAAGGGCATCAGCAATTGAGTGACCTTCCTGCAAGGACCCGCCCTTTTCATCACAGGCTCATCGAGCTACACGGGATTAAGTTCGAAGGGCGTTCCGCTAATAACTGCAAGATCTATGATAATTTTGTAAGGATAAACCAGTATTTGCCTGTAGACTCCGACGGGGTGGGAGCACCCGAAGACAAGATGGACAATGGTGTTTACATACGTTCGACTGCTTCCTCCATAGAAAAGGACAGGCTGGTCGACAAGGAACAGGATTGGGAAAAAGACAGGTGGCGGTTTTATTTTGTCAAGTACCATCCCGATCTGCCCCCCGCCAGGATAACAGGAAATGATGCAAATACGCTTTACGGTGAATTCGAGGAGCAGGATCCTGGTGAGTATACCATTTATATGGTCTGGGAATATGTGCCTCCGACTCCTTTGAATCTGGCCTGCTATGATCCGAACGGGATGAATGAGATTTACGGTAATACCTTCATCGGGATAACACATTATAAGGAAGTATGGCATGGTGATTATGGCAATACGGGGGACTGGGCAACGGCCATAATGATGATTGGCATGGACAGGGGACCGGCAGACCCGGGGAAATATACTGCTTATGTCCATGATAACCAGTTTTTCAGCAATGATCTTTTCTTTAATTCCGGCTGGGAGGTCGATATGACCATTGAGCTGGAAAACAATACGTTTACACTTCTCAAAGAGCCCTTTGCAATTGACAGGGAGAGCCGGATATTTGATGTGGGAGAGTCCTTTGAAAAAGAGGTAAGAGCCAGTAAGAACACTTTTATTGAATGATTTAATTCATAAATTATGAAAAGACTTAGCAGTATAATAGTATTGGCCCTGATGATAACCAGCATAGGCTGCAGGACAAAACAAAAACCTTCGGGTCAGGGTGCAGATGGCGTGAAATTTGCTGGTTCTATGGTAGATTTTACGCCCTATGAAGCCAACCCGGTATTTCAGGGCAGCGGAACAGAAACATGGGACAAACTAATTCGTGAGCGTGGTTATATCCTGATTGAAGATGGTGTTTACAAAATGTGGTATACCGGTTATACAGAAGATTCCGAAACAAAGTATCTTGGATATGCCACATCAGATGATGGGATCAATTGGAACAGGTATTCAGATGGACCTATTTTTAGCGAGAAATGGACGGAAGATATGTTTATCATCAAAGATGGAGGAATGTATTATATGTATGCAGAAGGGACGCATGATATAGCACACCTGCTTACCTCCAGCGATGGCGTTCACTGGGTGGAACAGGGAGACCTGGTGATCCTGGATTCCAGCGGGGAACCCATCCCTCCCCCTTACGGAACTCCGGTTGTATGGATTGAGAATGCGGAATGGTATCTTTTCTATGAACGAAATGATCTAGGTATCTGGCTGGCTACATCGGAAGACAAGAAAACCTGGACGAATGTTCAGGATGAGCCTGTAATAAATAAGGGTCCCGGAGAATACGATGAAGGCGCTGTGGCCGCTAACCAGGTGGTAAAGTATGAAGATCAGTATTATCTCTATTATCATGCCTCATCTAGCCTTGATTGGGCAGACCCGAATACTATTTCTTTGTGGACTTCCAATGTGGCTGTATCCACCGACCTGGTACATTGGGAGAAATACCCGGAAAACCCGATTGTGGAAGGGGACCATTCCAGTCCCATTTTAGTATTTGATGGTGAAAAAAACCGCCTTTATACCATGCATGATAAAGTGTGGCTTTATTTTTCGGAATAAAATTTGTAGTAAAAACTGATAATTATGAATAGCGGTAGTGATTCATTTAAAGCATTATGGTTCATGCTGATCCTGTTTTCAGGAAGCATATTATTTGCCCAGGAAGAATGCAAGGTACTTATGCCCGAAATATCCGGATCATACACGGGGAAGTGTAAAAAAGGGCTGGCACAGGGTAAGGGTTTAGCCGTAGGTACTGATACATATGAAGGCCGTTTCCTGAAAGGCTTGCCGGATGGCACAGGTAAATATACCTGGGCAGATGGCCGGGTTTATGAGGGATCATGGGAAGCGGGAAAAAGGGAAGGTAAAGGTAGGATGACCTACCCGACGGTAGGAGAGGATTCCATTGTCACCGGGTATTGGAAGAAAGATGAATATGCCGGGAAGGAACTTATTCCAC
>JAZGGT010000121.1:0-10978 GCA_036480555.1 Bacteroidales bacterium
CGCTTTAAAAGTCAGCGGGCCGTCAGAAAAGGTCCCTGGAAACTACTGGTAAATGGGGAAAATATGTTCCTTTACAACCTGGAAGCGGATCCTGGTGAAGGTATGGATATGAAAGAAGAATACCCTGCAATTACGGATACACTCCTGGTTCTGCTTGATCAATGGAGTGAGGAGATGGACCTGTATACCCCTCTTACAAAATAATCAAACAGAGACTTTGCTGAATTCTCTGAGAGATGATCCTTTCTAGCTTTCGGGGCGGCTTTTGATGTCATATGCCATTAACATGTTTCCTCGTCTCTGATACAATACACCCCTGTAGATAACCGGGTGGGAAAAATGCTCTTTCGTTCCTTTTGTGATTTTGAAGGAACTGATTTCCTGCATTTTCCCCTCATCGTAACTCAGCAATTTCAATTCTCCCCGTTGATTGTAATAGTACAGCATGTCATCGGCTGCGATCACTGCACCACTGCCGATCTTCAATGAATCTGTGAGCTGTCCCGAAATGGCATCAATGGCTTTTAATTGTTTCTTGGTAGTACCACTACCATACAGATAATTACCGATCTTTACGATACCTCCCATGAAGCTGTCGAAACCAGGATTACGCCACACTTCGGTTATCTCTGAACCGTCTTCGGACAGGTCAAGTCTAACGCCACCGTTTCCGGCTCCCGCTGCATAATATATTGAGCCTTCATCATACAGCACAGTATTCGCATGTATATCTCCATACCCCTGGGCTTTCATATCGGGGGGATATTTATCCTGTTCATGTGACCATAAAAGTTCCCCTGTTTGTGTATCAAATCCCATTAAATTATAGGCCGAAAATGTGACCATTATGCTCCGGTGGGGGAGATTTATTAGTTTTGGAGAATTATATGCAAAACTTTCGCCAAGTCCCTCATGAGTCCATATAAATTCACCCGTGTACCGGTTTATAGCCACTACATTATGTTCCGGTCTGCCGGCAGTCCAGAAAACCTTTTCATTTTCTATCAGAGCTGCTTCCGCATGCCCAAATCTGCCATGAACACTGTCAGGATTATTTCCGAAGTTCTTCGACCAGAGGATATCGCCATTTTCCCTGTCGACACAAAAAAGACTGCTCAGGCCGGAACCTGCATAGATCATGTCGCCGGCGAGGGTGGGGGCCGACCTGGATCCAGGGAAGTTGTTTACCCAATCCATTCCCAATTCAGTCTGCCATTGTTTTTCTCCTTCAAGGTCAAAGCAGTACAGGACAGCCATGCTGTCGATCTCACCGGTAATAAAAAACTGCTCGCCTGCGAAAACAGGTGAACCAAAACCATTTCCAAGACTATCAATCGCCCAGATCTCATCCAGACCATCCGGCGGCCATTCCTTCATCAAATTTGATTCATTGTAAATGCCTGTACGGCCTTCACCCCGCCATTCATATATTTTGTTTTTATCTGTGGAACAGGAAAATAGAACAAACGTAGATAACAATAGGATTAAGTTTCTCATCTGGCGATTGTGTTGATATGGAAAAGATTCCAAAGATAACTTGTCCGGATATATTTGCAAACCTCCGACAGCATAATTTCCAGCGTAGCTGTAACCTTGCAGAAATATACTAACTTTCAATCGAACAAAAATAAATAATCATTATGGGAGAAAAAGGTAAAAAACTGAGCCAGGAATCCGTGTTAACTGCAGAATTATTCCTTGAAAAATTATCTCAGATTGGAGGCATTACCAGTAAAAAAATGTTTGGCGGGCATGGGATATTCCATGAAGGTAAAATGTTTGCGATTATAGATTCGAAAGGACGGAGCTATCTCAAAGCAAATGATTCAAACCAAGCTGATTTTGAGGCATTTGGCAGCCACAAACACAGCCGTATGCCATACCTATCCATACCCCAAAAGATCTTTGATGATCCGGAGACACTGGTAACCTGGGCGAAAAAGTCCATTGATATATAATATCATGGCGGGGATTAACAAAATTAATCTGATGGACAGCTTTCAGCTGCTAACTGATTACTTTGCTCCAAAAATTATCGGTGAAGTAAATGATGTATTTGTGAAGATCGCCAGGATCAAAGGGGAAGATATCCCATGGCATAATCACAAAGATGAGGATGAATTGTTCTATATCGTGGAAGGGAGCCTGTTGTTTGAGATAGAGGGACAGGAAAGCTTCACCATGAATGAGGGGGATATTTTCATTGTCGGGAGGGGTATTAACCACAGAGTCTCATCATCAGAGGAATGTAAGATAATGCTGATTGAAAATAAGTCAACTGCACATACTGGTGAGGTAATAACAGAGATTACCAGGGGTATTGATGAGCAGTTAAACAACGTTTAGCATCAAGGGAGTGATAAGTCATTTTACATGCGAGAAATCACTAAATCTGGCATTAAGATATCAAGTCTACTATCTAGCGATGATTTTGTAATGTCGGAGAATCAGAGCGATAATGTTTCAATACCAGATGAAGTTGTTCTAACAAAGATCTTTGCTCTACGGAATAATAAAGTAATGATTGACCGCGATTTAGCTGAGCTTTATGGTCTTGAAACAAAACGGCTTAAAGAAGCTGTTAGAAGAAACATTGCTCGGTTTCCTCCAGATTTCATGTTTCAAATGTCATCTGATGAATTCTCTCTTTGGAGGTCGCAATTTGCGACCTCCAATCCAGATAGGAAAGGATTACGTCACGCACCATTTTGCTTTACCTAACAAGGTGTTACAATGTTATCATGTATTTTAAATAGCAATAGGGCAATTCAGGTAAATATTCAAATCATCAGGATTTTTGCGAGAATGCGTGAGATTCTTTCGTCGCATAAAGATATTCTTCAAAAATTCAAACAGTTGGAGGAGTTAAGCCTGGAACATGATGAAAAAATAAAACTCATTTTTAAGTACCTAAAACAGCTCAAAGAAGTCAAACAGGAAGAACTTGAATTTCTAAATAATCGTCCAAAGATAGGCTATAAAAGAGAACAGGAAGAGTAAAACAGCATAAACTATATTGCAATTTCATATATGTAGTATATATTAAATCTAAAATAGCAAGATGAAATTACTCGAAATTGTCAAATTGGGAGCCTTTGAACTGCCCAACCGTATCATCATGGCCCCCCTTACACGCTGCAGGGCAGATAACCCAGGTCGTATTCCGAATGACCTTATGGCCGAATATTACCGGCAAAGGGCAGGAGCGGGGCTTATTATCTCTGAGGGAACGGCGGTTTCGAAAAAGGGAATCGGATATGTGGATACACCTGGCCTTTTTTCGGATGAACAAACAGAAGGATGGAAAAAGGTTACCGGGGCAGTCCATGCAGAAGGGGGCATGATTTTTACCCAACTATGGCATGTTGGAAGCATATCACATCCGGATTATCATGATGGAGAATTGCCTCATGCTCCATCCTCGATCAATCCGGACATCCCGGTCAGGACACCGGAGGGAAGAAAGCATTCCGTGGAGCCAAAGGAAATGAAAGAGGAGGATATTCTGCAGACCATCACCGATTTTAAAATGGCAGCAATCCGCGCTATGGACGCGGGATTCGACGGTGTGGAAATCCACTCTTCCAACGGCTATCTGTTCCACCAGTTCTTCAGCAATACCACCAATATACGATCCGATGAATACGGTGGTTCCGTAGAAAACCGGACCCGGTTTTATTTTGAGACCCTGGAAGCGATCCTTTCTGTTGTTCCTGCAGACCGGGTGGGAACAAGGCTGAACCCAATGTACCATGGCCGTGCAGGCATCACCTTAACTGAAGATAGCCTTCCGACCTTTGAATTCATTGTTAAGCGCCTGAATGATTACAAATTGGCTTACCTGCATCTTTCCCGTCCATTTTTCCCGGTTGAATCATCATGGTTGATTGAAAATGTCCCGGCCCATTTCAGGAAGCTTTACCATGGCCACCTGATGCTCAACGGAGAATATGACAGGGAATCCGGTGAAACCGCGTTGCAAGCCGGTCATGGAGACTCCATTTGCTATGGGCGCCCATTCATCGCCAATCCCGATCTGCCCGGGAGGATTAAAAACAATCATCCCTGGGCTGTGGCAGATACCAGGTCCTTTTATCACGGTGGTGCAGAGGGATACACAACTTTTCAATCATATATATAATTATAAACCTATAATAGTCATGAAAAACATTCTACCCAGGCCTGTAGCCATGCTCCTTGTCCCGTGTTTCTTCTTGTGCATGATCTCATGCAATCATGGAGAAACGGATCAGGTTTCAAAGGTTACGGAGGTTCTGAATAAACCGGTGGAGAAAAGCATCATCTCCTTAAATTCCGGGGAAGACTCACCATGGACCCTTTATTACGGATTGCAGGATGAGCATGCACCACAGTCACCCCGGGAATTGAAGAAATCTGGCTTTTCAGGGATCCCGGCTACGGTACCCGGAAATGTAGAAATTGATCTGCAGGAATCCGGACTGATTGAAGATCCTATGATAGGTGATCGTGTATATGATCTGCGGAAGTATGAGACTTACCAGTGGTGGTACCACCGGTCATTCAGCAAACCAGATGTACCTGAGGGATACCGGGTAGAAATCAGTTTTGAGGGCATTGACTGTATCGCAGATATCTGGCTCAATGATGTGAAGATTGCCGGGGTAGAGAACATGTTTGTGGAACACCATTATGATATTACCGATCTGCTCAGGGAGAAAAACCAGCTCTATATCTGCCTCTATTCCACAGTGTTGGAGGCACGAAAGCACATGCGGAACAACTTTGGTGTCAGGTATGACGCTCTTGCCGAAGCAGTCAGTATCCGCAAAGCCCCCCATATGTTTGGCTGGGATATCCTGCCCAGGCTGGTGAGTGCCGGCCTTTGGCGGGACGTGAACCTGGAGATCATTCCCCCCACCTATTGGAAGTCCGTATACTGGGTCACCAAAGATGTGGATGTAAAAAATAGGAAAGCCAGTATGTATGTGGACTGGGAATTCTCGACCGATCGGCTGGATATTGATGACCTGACATTGCAGATCCGGTTGGAGCGGGATGGTAAAGTGGCCTTTAAGAAATCTGTAAAGGTCTATACCACTGTTTCCAGGGAGCGAATCGAGGGACTGGAAGGCATGGATTTTTGGTGGCCCAAAGGATTTGGGGATCCGGCCCTCTATGAGGCTACACTGGCGATCCAGGATGGCGATGGGAATGTTCTGTGTGAAAACCGCCAGCAGATTGGTGTCCGGACTGTTGAACTTGTTCGGTCGGAAGTGAATACGCCGGAGAGTCCCGGAGAGTTTGTATTTGTTGTAAACGGGGAGAAGGTCTTTATCAAAGGGACCAATTGGGTGGCCCTGGATGCATTGCACAGCAGGGACAGGCAGCATGTGAGATCCGCTGTGGATATGCTGGTGGACCTGAACTGCAACATGATCAGGCTATGGGGCGGTAATGTATATGAAAGCGATGAATTCTATGACCTGTGTGACCGGAACGGGATCATGGTATGGCAGGACTTTACCATGGGCTGTACCACCTATCCCCAAAGCGGGGAGTTTGCTGAAAAGGTCAGGGAAGAGGCCGAAAAAGTGATCCGGCGCCTGCGGAATCACTCCTCCATTGTCCTCTGGGCAGGAAACAATGAAAATGATGTCTCCCTGAACTGGTCCGCGGATCAGTCCCATCTGGATCCCAATACCGATGTGATCAGCCGGCAGGTGCTGCCACAGGCAGTCCGGGAATACGATCCCAAAACACCCTACCTGCCCAGTTCACCTTTCATCAGCTCGGAGGTATTCAGATTGAACAACCGGATTAACCCCGAAGCCTCACCTGAGAGGCATCTCTGGGGCCCAAGGGGCTACTACAAAGCTCCGTTCTATACAGCCAACCGGGCCAAATTTGTGAGCGAGATCGGCTATCATGGATGTCCCAACAAGTCCAGCCTGGAGAAGATGATGGACCCCGATTTTGTATTCCCATGGGGAGAGGATCGTGCATGGAACGAGCAGTGGCAGGCCAAGGCCACCATTACCCACCCCAGTTCCGAGACAAACCGGCAGCGGAATAACTTAATGATCAACCAGGTGAAGTCGGTATTTGGAGAGGTCCCCGCTGACCTGGATCTGTTTATATCTGCTTCCCAGATCGTGCAGGCGGAGGCCATGAAATACTTCGTGGAGTTCTGGCGCATGAATAAGTTTGATCGCAACGGGATCCTGTGGTGGAATCTGCGGGACGGATGGCCTGTCATCTCAGATGCTGTGGTGGATTACTATGGGAATAAAAAGCTGGCCTATTATTACATCAGGAAGGTGCAGAAGGATGTGTGCGTGATGATAGGGGATGAAGGCCTGGTGGAGGATGCCCCGGGTCCAGGCCACCCAATTGTGGTGGTAAACGATACCCGCGAAGCAATCTCGGGCACAGTGACCATCAAAGAGGCCGGTTCAGGCAGGGTGGTGTTCAGCAGATCCTTTCATGTGGAGAAAAACGGGAAGTCCATTGAAGGATACCTCCCAAAACCCGGGAAAACCACCCTGTGGCTCATTGAATGGGAGGTTAACGGAGAAGTTCACTCAAATCATTACCTGGCCTACGAGCCGGTGATTTCCCTGGAGCAGTATATGCGTTGGAGCCATACAGTACTAAACGACTAATTCACCAACTCTAATGAGGTTCTTTCTTTTCTGCGCAACATTATCCATCTTCACTTATCAATGTTTCAAAGCGAATGCCCAGGTCATACGCTTTGAGCACAAGGCCAACCGGCTTGAAGGATTTACAGATATTTCCCTGAAAGAGGGAATACTTTCATTTGAGTCCGGAAGCAGGAAGGAAGGATTCATTGTGATTGAATCAGATGCACCCCTCGTCCTGAAATCTACCAATAATGTGGTAGCAGCATTATTTCCAGGATGGGATGGTACCCTTGGATACAAGTTGTATGGCATAAGATTTAAAGTAGAACAGGCCGGGACAGGTGAAATCCGGCTTCAAATCATTGAACCTCCCAATCAGCCCATCGCGACTTCCAGGGAGGAAATTGAGCGATACAAAGATCAACTTGATTCACGGCCCTCAAAATTCCCAGGCGAAACATCAGATTTTCTAAGCTGGCAAAGACGTTATCGGGATTCATTAGCCGGCACATTGATGGGAGGGGGGCTTCCAGACATGGTGCCCGGGGATATTGTAATCGAATTTGAATTAGAGTACGAGAACTTCTGGTTATACGCCTTTTCCTATCAATCTCTTGCGGATCGACGAAACAAGGCACTTTTAAGCATACCGAAAAACATGGAAAAAGTTCCCTTGCTTGTGGCACTTCACGGGCATGAAACCACATGGGGAATTGCCGATTCAGCAGCATACAGAATGGGACATATAGACGATTTTTGTGCCTATTTCGCCGATAGAGGATGGGCGGTCCTGCAACCTGCCACCATGAATCACCAGCTACAGCATTCGGGCTGGACCCTGCAGGGGGAATGGACCTGGGATGCCATGACCGCCATAGATATTTGCGCTTCATATCCATCCATTCAGATGGACCGGATAGCCGTGTGCGGATTATCCACCGGAGGGCATCTGGCCATGAACCTGATGGCCCTTGATCAGCGAATCAAGGCCGGTGTGATTGGTTGCGTTTTAAGTACATGGAATCATTACGAGAAGAGATTTAGAATACCCTTACACTGTGATTGTGGCATTAGTCAGCAACTGTCTCCACTCATGGAACAATGTGATTGGGCTGCCCTGGCATCTCCAAAACCGGTACAGTTTCAGCATGGATTGCAGGACGCATCTTTTTGTCCCGGAGCAGATGAACAACTGTTGGATCTGAAATGGAATACGGGCATAATACCACCAGGGGAGTATGAGGCGATGTTCGCTGAAATATCCAGGGCATATGGTATATATGAGAACATAGGGCATGCAAGTACCATTTACCATGATGGGCCTCACAGTATAAATAATGAGAAGGCATTTGATTGGTTGATGCATGTACTTAACAGATGTAGGTGATTGCACAATAATATCTGTATTTAACAGTATTTATTATTTACTCCTTAGTATGGATACCATTGCTAAAAGATTTTCCCCCTCAGAAGAGTTAGCCAACGCCTTGTCCCATTTTATAGGCGCCGTGCTTGCAGCAGCTGGTCTTGTTCTGATGGTAGTCTATTCCGCCCTGAATGGTAATGTCTGGCATGTGGTTTCAACATCCATTTTCGGTGGCAGCATGCTTATCCTGTATACTTCATCCACTATTAACCACTGGCTCAAGCCAGGCAGGGGAAAGGAGTTTTTTTTCAATTTTGACCAGGTGGCTATTTTCCTCCTTATTGCAGGGACTTACACACCAATAACCCTGGTATTGATACGTTCTGGACTTGGCTGGACTATTTTTGGACTTGAATGGGGACTGGCAATTCTTGGGATCACCATTAAGTTATTGAAGCCTACTGCATTTGAATCCGGCGTTAACTATTTCTTTATTTTCCTATATGTCTTAATGGGATGGATGCTGCTTATCGGTATCAGAACCATTGTGGGGGCCATTTCCCCAATGGGACTTACATGGATTATAATCGGAGGAGCCTGTTATATGTTGGGGATCCTTTTTTACAGGAGGATACAATTCCCGTATCACCACCTTGTCTGGCATCTTTTCGTCATTGGAGGCAGTGTGACCCATTTTTTTGCCATTTTCTACCATATTATTCCATGATAATGAAAAGAAACATTTTAATCCTTTTGGGCAGTATTATTATTGCACACACATCTTTCGGGAATGATAAAATAAAAGCCCTTATTGTCGATGGATTCAGCAACCATGACTGGTCTTACACTACAGAGGTCATTACGGCAATGCTGGAAAGATCCGGCTTATGTGAAATTGATATATCAACGGCTCCACTTAATGACGATCGGGGCTACAACGATTGGCTGCTGGATTTCAGTGCATATGATGTTATAATACAGAACACAAATAATTATTCCAGAAACGAATATTACTGGCCTGAACGGGTAAAAAAGGATCTCGAAGATTATATGAAGAACGGGGGAGGCTTGTATGTTTTTCATTCAGGAAATAATGCTTTTGCAGAATGGGAGGAGTATGACAGAATGATCGGCCTGGGCTGGAGGAAGGCAGACCAGGGTGATGCTGTAGAAATTGTAGATGGAAATATGGTCAGGATACCGGCAGGGATTGGGCCCGGAACGAGTCATGGTCCGCGGAGAACCCTGGTGGTTGAGATTCTTAATGATCATCCCATAAATAAAGGGTTTCCGGGGAAATGGATGACCCCGGATATTGAGCTGTATGTATATGCCAGGGGACCGGTAGAAAATCTCCAGGTTCTTTCATATACCTACGATTCAATCACGGATAAGAACTGGCCGGTGGACTGGGTAGTAGATTACGGAGAAGGGAGGGTCTATAATTCTACATTCGGGCATCTCTGGCATGATCAACGCACGCCCGAAAGTATACAATGTATTGGATTTCAAACAACTTTTATGAGGTCCATTCAATGGCTGGCTGGAAATAAGGTCAACTATAAAGTACCGCAGAACTTTCCCTCTGCAACCGATATATCCATTCAACCATTTGAACTTGTGTACAGGGATATTGATGGATGGGAGAGTCTGTATAATGGTAAAAATCTCGAAGGATGGAATATTGAATGTTTGCCTTCAGACAGGGAGAAAACATTCTGGACCTCCGAGGGGATTTATATGGAATGCAATTCCATGGGGCGACCGGAACACAATTATTACTGGCTACTTAGTAATGGGGAATATACTGATTTCCAGCTGAGGCTGGAGTTCCAGGTTTTTGAAAAGTCAAGCGGGAACAGCGGGGTGCAATTTCGCAGCCGGTTTGATGGTTCCGATGAAATATCGGAAGGAGGATGGCTTAATGGTCCACAGGTAGATATCCATTCTCATTCACCATTGCGTACGGGTTTGATCTACGATGAAACAAGGGATGTACAGCGGTGGATTTACCCTTCACTTCCTGATTGGGTAATGGTTCCGGATAGTGCACCTAAAGAGGCTCATAAGACCAAACTCTTATATGCTGACCAGGATCCAGATGCCTGGAATAGCCTCGAATTAATCTGCCAGGGTATGCAGATCCGGACTTTTGTAAATGGCAGCCGGGTTACTCGCTTCGATGCAGACGGAATTTTAAATGATGAATTCCATATGAAACGCAATGTTGGAAAAACCGGTCACTTAGCCTTGCAATTACATGCAAATGATGAATTGCTGATTCGGTTCAGGAAAATTTATATCCGTAAGATCAGCACTTCCGTAAGCAATAAATAGTACTTAAAGCAATATACTCAAAAGTCCTATAATAGATTGCATTATGTTAATATAGCTTTGGGAAGGTAATATTGGCGTAAAGGCATTTTCAATCTATCCCTATATTTAGAACATTAATGAAACACTCTTTTTGCGAAGCTGCGCGCAGCAAAAAGGGTGTTGAATAAAAATTTCCTGTAAGATTTCAGGAGTACTTCTACAGGTCCAGGTTTTGTGGAAGGAGATCACCAGTTTGTTGGCCGGATAATCAGGTATGACTTTCAGTACTGTTTTGACTTATGGCTTTTTTATATTGGATATAGCTTGTGTGCCTATGTTGCTTCTCACGTTTGATTGGAAGTCTCACATATCAAGTGGGCTTCGAACATTGAATTTATTTCTATTGAGTACATGTGTATATATCATAGTGGTTCGAACATCTTTATGACCTAGTAATTCCTGTACCGTGCGGATATCATAACCATCCTCAAGAAGATGCGTAGCAAATAATGGCGAAAAGTATGACATGAGGCATTTTTGGTAATCTGTGACTTTCTGATTGCATTTTTCACTTCTTTTTGTAAGAAGCTTTCATGGCGATAGTGTTGTTTCAATTTTCCTGAACGAGGGTCAATTGCTGGTTTCCTCGAGGGGAAAATATATTGCCAGG